>DATJTR010000170.1:0-3044 GCA_035503215.1 Pirellulales bacterium | reverse complement strand
CAGCAATTGGACTACTTGCGTGCCCTGTCGCTGGTCTTCATCCGGCTTGGACCGCCCGACCCTCAAGTCGCCGCCCGGCTGGCGGCGCGGCTCGATCCGTTTTTTCCCGGCGTCAGTGGTCCGGTGAATCGCGAGCTGTGCGACCTGTTGGTCTTTCTCCATTCGCCGACGATTCTGGCCAAAACGCTCGCCCAGCTTGGCCAGCCTTCGGTCTCGGCACCGCCGATGTTCGACGAGCACGAAGCCCTGGCCATCGCCCGCAATCCCAAGTTCCGCGGCGACATCATGGCCATGATGCAGCATCCTCCCGACATCCAAAAAATCGCCTACCTGTTTTCGCTCCGCAACCTGCGCGAGGGCTGGACCACCGCCGAGCGGATCGCCTACTTCAAGTTCATGGCCGATGAGCGGGCACGGCAACCCGGCCAGACGTTCCAAACGTTCATGGACAATGTCGAAGCCGGCGCGTATCAAAACAGTAGCGACGCCGAGCGCCTGGCGATCACCGCCGCCGGCCTGCACAAGCCGCCGCAGGCACGCAAGCTGCCCAAGCCGGTCGGCCCCGGCCAGCAGTACACGCTCGACGCGATTTTGGCCCTCTCGGCCGCTCAGCCTGCCGGCCGGAACTATGCCGCCGGCAAGCGCAGCTTTGCCGCCGCCCGCTGCATCGTTTGCCACCGCTTCGACGGCGAAGGGGGCTCGGCCGGTCCCGATTTGACGCAAGCCGCCGGCCGCTTCACGCTGCGCGACCTGGCCGAATCGATCACGGATCCGAGCAAGACCGTGTCCGATCAATACCGCGCGACGGTCATTCAAACGACGGCCGGCCAGCAATTCGTCGGCCGGCTGATCGGCGAATCGAACGATTCGCTCACGCTGCTCGTCGATCCCGAAGACTCGACCCGCTGGACCGAAATTCCCAAGGCCGACGTCGCCTCGCGCACGCTGTCGTCCACTTCGCTCATGCCGGCTGGTCTGCTCGGCCCGCTCAATCCCAGTGAAGTGCTCGACTTGCTCGCCTATCTCCTCTCGCGCGGCAACCCGCAAGACCCGCTCTTCAGGCCATAGCGAAAGGGGACGGGGACCTTTTTTGCCGGCTCCCTCTTCACGGCCGGCCGCGTGCAGCGCATGCTGCCCCGGGGGCGCCAGCAACCCGCGCCATCAATCGTGTTGCCCCCGCGCCAGAAGCTGCAGCGGCGGTGCCGGTTCTGCCGATAACGACCGATAGGACTGCAAAAGCGGCGATGGCGGCGCCGGCATTTCGCAGCCCGTGACACTTCTACGCCGGGATGGGGGCATCTCGGCGGGCGACTCGTTCGCCAGCAAACGCGAAATTTTTTTCGCAGCGATCGACCTTACGGATCTGCTCCGCGGTACGCCGTCCGCGCTGCGCGCTTGCCCAGCACGGCGACCGGCTGAGGGCAGCCACGCGCGTACCAAGAGGCGGCAATCGGCCGCTGGGGGCAGCCATGCGCATGCTGCAACCCGGCAATCGGAAAGAGGGGCAGACGTGCTCACACTAAAAACCGCCAAAGCGCAAGCACCCACCCCGCTGCTCGCCCGCACGTCGACCTTGGTGCTGGTCTTCGCCCTGGTGGCCATCGGCGTGAGCGTTCACAAGTATCTGCTGCCCGCCAAACCGTTCGACGACGCCGGCCACACCTCGACCGAATTCAACAACTACGTCATCTTCGAGCGTGCCGGCACGCATCTCCTGGCGGGCGAAGATCTCTATCGCTCCTATCCCGCCGAGCATTGGGACCTGTTCAAATACAGCCCCACGTTCGCCCTCTTTTCCGTGCCGCTCTCCTGGCTGCCGACGCTGGCCGGCCTCTCGCTCTGGAACGCCGCCAACGCGCTCGTGCTGTTGGCCGGATTGCTCGCCTTGCCCCTCGCGCAAAGGCCCAAGGCCCTGGCCGCCTGGCTCGTGCTCAAAGAGCTGATGACCTGCCTGCAAAACTCGCAAAGCAATGGTCTCGTGGCCGGTCTGGTCGTACTGACATTCGTGGCCCTGGAGCGCGACCGTGCCGGCTGGGCCGGCCTGTGCCTGGCGCTCTCGCTGTATCTGAAAATCTACGGCGCCGCCGCCGGTCTGCTGTTGGTCTTCTATCCCTGCCGCTGGCGCTCCCTGGCCTGGGGCGCGCTGTGGGTTCTCGTGCTGGGCGCGTTGCCTTTGGCAGTCGTCACGCCCGCCGAGCTGTTGGCTCAATACCGCAGTTGGCTGGCCTTGCTCGCCAATGACCACCACGCCAGCCACGGCCTGAGCGTGATGGGCGTAGTCGAAGCCCGGCTGGGCATCGGCAACGCGGACGGCTGGATCGTGGCCCTGGGCACCGTTGGCCTGCTCGCGCCCCTGGTGCGGGTGCGGCACTATCACGACGTCGAGTTCCGGCTCGGCATGCTCTCGTCGCTCTTGGTGTGGCTGGTGATTTTCAACCACAAGGCCGAAAGCCCGACGTACGTCGTCGCCGTGACCGGCCTGGCGATTTGGTTCGTGGCCGCCCGCCGCAGCCTGCTCGACGTGATTCTTTTGACCGGCACGTATCTGCTCACCTGCTGGTCGCACACCGATCTCTTCCCGCGTTCTTTTCGCCGCAGCGTGGTCGGTCCCTATCAAATCAAGGCGCTCGGCTCATTGTTTGTCTGGCCGCGGATGGTCTATAACCAGCTCCTCCAGCCCGCGACCCCAACTCCTGTCCTCCTCCCCTTCCCCGCCGCCGCCTCGGTCCAAGCCGCTGCCGACGCCGCGCCCGACCGCTCCGCGCGGGCGGCGTAGGAAGGCTGCAGACCACAGGCTGCAGACTACAGCAGTTTTTCAAGCGCGGCGCTAAGAGGGTCCCAACGCGGCTTGGGTGGCTAGCCACTCGTTCACTCGGGGTGGTAGCGCTGCTCCGCTTCCGACCTGCAGCCTGTGGACTGTAGTCTGTAGCCTCCCACTGGCCTACTTTCGCCGCTTGAGATTTCAGCGAAAGCGCGGCATGATCGAACGCAGTTTGGTTGGAAGAGGTGTGGACGTCGGTTGGACGGAAGAGTCCCAAGGCCAA
>DATJTR010000169.1:0-11096 GCA_035503215.1 Pirellulales bacterium | reverse complement strand
GTTTCTCATGTCGGCCGATGGTTGGGCAAGCATCCCGGAGCGAAAGAGAGCGACCGGCTCCGCTGCAATCCCCCCCAGGGAGCAGCTCAGTTGGCCGATGGCGATTGTCGTCGCCTCGATAGTGGTTTTTTTCGCCGGATTCATCAATTGGTACTATTTCGACATGCTGGTGGCGCATCATGCGATGCGCTCCTGGCAGGAGGTGCCGGCTAAAATCCTGAAGGACCAGCTGCGGACTGAACATGGCAGTAGAGGCGGGACGACGCGGCGGGCCACGGCCCAGTACACGTACGAATTCGGTGGCCAATCGTACACGGGCCACCGCGTCACGTGGGACGGCGGCTCGGATAACATGGGCTCGTCCCAATACAACGCGTTCAACGAATTGGAATCGCATCGCAGATCGGGCCGGCCGTTTCGCTGCTTCGTCAATCCCGAGCACCCCGAGCAGTCGATTCTCTATCGCCAACTGCGGCCGGAAATCCTGGTCTTGTTCAGCGCGCTGGAACTTTGGCTCGGCTTGCCGCTCGTCATGGCCATCGTGCGTTGGCTTTGGAGCGTGGGGCCCAAGGGCCTTCCGCTTAAATCGGCCCTGGCCCTCGACGCGACCGATGCGCCGACCGCCGAGCCGTGGCGCGGGGGAGCGGTTCGGACCACGCTTTTCGCTCTGGCCTACAACCTGCTCACGATTCCGCTCTTCATGGATCTGCCGGAAGCAGCCAAGGGAACCTTTTGGCCGTGGGTGTTCGCCGCGCTGCTCATCGGCGTTGGCTGGGTGAGTGTCTGGCTGGCGGTCACGGAGTGGCGGCCGCCGGCACGGCGTTCGCCGCTTGAGATTCTGCCGCGCAGCCGATAGCGGGCCGGCGCAACGCGGCCGATCCGGTGCAAAACCCGCCAGAGTTGCCGTGTAGTTCTGCTTTTCGCCGGAACGCGGAACAGACTCGCTTCAGTGAATTCCTCAAGGCCGCCAAGAGCGGTGACGATTCGCGGCCGTTATGAGAGGGCGTTGTGGCGGTGCGGGTATCGGGACGCAACGAGATCGCTGCTGCAATCCTGGAACGGGCGATCGTTCCATTTCGTCATCCTGAATGGCGGACCATTCTTTGCGAAACGCCGCCGCCAACTCGCAACAAAGGCTCACTGCTGGATCGCCGCCGTACTCGCGCTTTGAGGCGCTAACTCGTTGCGACACTGCGGACCTTGCCGCGCTCCAGCGGGTACCGACGACCTGGCAACCACCGTCGCCTCTGCAGACCGCCGAAATCGATCTCTCTGCATCCTCCGATCTGGCGATGGATCGGGACCCGCCGAGTTGCGGCGGGTTCGCGCAAATCGGGTCGGAGGCGGGGTTGCCCCCGCCGTCCGCCCGCACCACCGGACGTACTCATCGTATCCGGCGGTTTTCGTTACTGTTATAACTCCATTGGGTCAAGGCTCGTGCTTGATCGAACGCCGTGGACGCTTGCAACTCCTCGCACGCCGCAGGTCTGGTTCCGCCATCGCTACTGGCGTCGTGGCGCAGGCTCTCCGGGGGTTGCTCGAAGAGCAGCCGTTGGTAAAGCCTGCCTGGCTGTCGCTCCCCGTCCAATCGAGTCCTTTCAGACTGCTCCTTGCAGAAACGAATTCGGCCCTTTGCTCGCCAGTAAGCGGTCGCCCGCGATGCAGTGAGCTACTACGGCCTCTGCTGACTTCTCGCCGCTCGTCCCGCCACATTGCTGTCGCGGTAGTCGGTTCGCCCGACGGACGGTGAGATCTCCTGGGTTAAGCTTCGAGTCTTTCCCTCGGCCCTCGCCGGATTTACCCGCCATGCTTCCGAGTGACCATTGGGCATCCGCGTCCATTGCCGCGTTACCCAGCACGGCCGGCCTTGTATCCGGTTTCTGTTCGTCGAGTCCGAGTTTTGGCGTCAGCTCCCTTCAGATTCCGCCTCGCGGCGGACACCCTAGCCTAGCCTCGCGGTTCCGGTCACCACGGCCCGCAGAGAACTCTCATCTCCGAGACTCAAAGCATGCCCAGCAAACAAAAGCGAGGCGAACAGTTGAACCGTTCGCCCCGCCGTTGCGAGTCAAAATCTATCGCACTCTCATAGAGAGGACGACGCCTGGAAGGGCTCAAGCAGCCCGATTGCGGCGCCAGCCGTAGCCGGCCAAGCCAAGGAGGCCGATCGCGGCCAGAACCATCGAGGCGGGTTCCGGTGCGGCGACCGGGGCAAAGGCCACGCCGGCGAAGGTCTCGTTCGTGCCGGCCGTGGCCAGCGTGGTGAGACTGCCGCTCAAGGTTCCGCCAGCGCCCGAGCTATCGGTGATGGTGACGAACAGGGCGGCGGCGCCGCTTGTCGAATCGCCGTTCAGCTCGGTGGCAAAAAGCGTGACGGCTCCGGTCGAGGGATTGTACGAACCGGTCAAACCGGTCATGTCGTTGCCGCCGGTGCCAACCTTGCCTTCGGCCGTCCAAGTTCCGCTGATGAGTTCATACTTGGTGATCGCAATGCCCGTATCGTCGGCCAAGTAAGCGACTTGATTACCACCTTCGTTGAAGATCACGAATTGGTGGGGGCTGTCATTCGTCGAACCGAGAGGCAGACCCGTAAAATTCGTCTCCGAGACGCTTCCCGTGGGCAAGGTTCCCGTGGTTCCGACTTGCACAATGGCCGTGCTCGAGCTGGCCGTCGTGGTGGAATACAGCGTGCCGTTGTAAATCGAGAGGGCGTCCGCGGCGGTCGTGTTGATGCTGGTCGTCGTCGAACCCTGGTAGGCGATCTGTTCAATGCCCTTGTCGGGAGACGTTCCGGTGCCGCCCACGTAGAAGGTCGTGCCGTCAGTCGTCACCACGGAGCGGAAGTTATTACCCGAGAAAAAGTTGGCGTGAGTCGTCGTATCGACAACTCCCGTGGAGGTGACTAGGCCGATCGTGCGGTTCACGGTCGAGCCCGACGACGAAGCGACGCTGGCCGTGCCTGTCCCGGTGTCGTAGCCGGGAACCGTGAGGTATTGCCCATTCGGGGACAGTTCGATCATGCCGTCGGTCGTTGCCGTGCCGCTCTCGGTAAGGGCCTGGTTGCCACCCACGGTCGAAGTGGTCGGCAAAGCGATGCTTTGCACCAGCGTTCCGGTGGGGGTGTACTCATCGAGAAACACCGCTTGCGACGAGCCCGAGAGCGCCGCGGCTCCGTTGCCGATCTGCTCGACGACGATATCGCCGGCCGTGAAGGCACCGGCATGCGCGACGACGGGCAGTCCAATCAGGACGGCAGTCGCCGAGAGCCAAAGAAGATTTCGCTTCAACATTAGCTGACTCCTATAACCTGGGGGGGGAAATCGAGAGTGTCGTCAACTGACGCGGATCGAGCTCAGCCGCGCGCTTTGGGGGGACGATGGCGGCAAATCGCTCTTTGATGGCAGCAGTCTAGTCAGGGTGGATAAGGCGTCGATGAGCGACTCGTTAGATTCCAGTGAGGGTCCCCGGTCGCGGTTTCGGCCTTGATTCTGCTTGAGAGAAACGGTCACACGTCACTCACGTGGTTACGTCTTGTTACCCGTTGTCGATCGGATAATGTTAGGCGTGTGTTAGAAAACAATTTAGCTCGACTTTGGATCGCGTCGCGCTGGACTACGGTTCTAATCATTGCGCGAATCTTTCCCTGATCCTCATTGCTCTGGACCATTTAAGGTTCGAACGGGGGGCGTTAGAATCGGCTTCGGCCCGGCCAGGCCAGCCGCCGGAGAACGTTAGGAATCTGTCAAACATTTGTGCGCATGATTGGCCCGTTCGTTGTTTCTGTTGCGGCCGTTGTCTTGCTGGCGGCCGGCGCGCAGGCGGCTTCGCCTTCGCCGGTTGAGTTGATCGGCACCGGCTCGATCGAGGGGAACCTTGCCGATCAATCGCGATTGACTGGTAAGCTGGAAGATGGCACGCCGGCCAATCGGCTGGGAGCATGGGGATCGGGGATCGCGTACACGGGACGCGATAATCTCTACGTGGTCATCTCCGACCGCGGACCCAATGCATCGACCTACAAACCGGCGGTCGATAACACGACGAGTTATCCGGCGCGGGTGCAATTGCTGCGCATCACGGTGAAGCCGCCGACCCACGGCGTCGACGCCAAATTGATCGAAACGCGGTTGCTGACGCACGAGGACGGCACGGCGCTCAATGGCTTGTCGACCGAGTACGCCGCCGATCAGCCGAGCGACTTCAAGGGAAATCGGCGCATCGACCCGGAAAGCATCCGCGTCTCGTGCGATGGGCTGCGGTACTATGTCAGCGACGAATATGGTCCCGGCGTGTTTGAGTTCGATGCCGGCTCGGGCCGGCGGACGCGCACGTTTTCGCTGCCGCCAAGGTTTGCGGTTCCGCATCCCGCGGCCACGGGCGCCGCGGAGATCAGCGGCAACGACCATGGCCGACAGGCCAATCACGGTTTGGAAGGCCTGGCCATCTCGCCCGACGGTGCCAAGCTGGTGGTGATTCTCCAGGCGCCGTTATTGCAAGACGCGGTGGAAGATGGCCGCGGCCGCCGCATCGGCATCAACGTCCGCCTGCTCACGATCGACATTGCTAGCGGCGAAACCCGGGAATATCTTTACCAGCTCGCCAATGGCAAAAACCACGGAGTCAGCGAGATCGTGGCAGTCAACGGCCATGAATTCTTGGTGCTGGAGCGCGACGCCAAGGCCGGCAAGGAAGCGCAGTGCAAATCGCTGTTTTTGATCGACATCGAGGGCGCCAGCGATATCGGTCACATCGATGCGTTACCGCGCGCGGCAACGCCGGCAGACGTGCGCCCCGCGGCGAAGCGTTTGTTTCTCGATCTGCTCGATCCGGCGCTCGGCCTAGCGGGCCCACGCCTGCCGGGCAAGATCGAAGGCTTGGCCTTCGGTCCTGATCTACCGGACGGCCGCCACTTGCTGCTTGTCACCACGGACAACGATTTCGAGCCCCGGCAACCGGGCCGGTTGTTCGCCTTCGCCATCGAGCGGTCCGCGTTGCCGCAGTATGAAGCGCAGCACTTCGTTACGCCGCCGGCAGAGACCACACCCGCGGCGGCTTCGGAGCGCACTCCACCGTCGAACGTCCCACCTGCCCAATCGAGACGGCCGGCGACGGGCCGCTAGGCGTGTCGCGTGCCTGGCGAGGGCCAATTCGCGCTGGGGCGGGGCGCGGCTACGATAAAGGGATGAACCCCGAACGCCTGGAGCAGCTTGCTCGAGAATTACTTGCTGGACGGCTCGACCTGTCCGCCTTCGTCCTGGAGGCGAGCCAGCCGGCCACGGCCGATCTGAACGAAGCCCAGATCGATCTCGATCGTCGGCGCCGATGCGGCTATCCCGAAGTCGTATACGGCGAGGGGAAAACCGTGGGGACGCTGGAGCGGATTTGCGCAACCCAACTGGCCGCGGGCATCGAGGTATTGATCACGCGCGCTTCGCCCGAACAAGCGGCTTATCTGAAAACCAGGTTCGCCGAGGCGCATTACAACCCAACCGGCCGCACGCTGCGCATCTCCCCCCAAACGCCGGCCGCGGCGGCGCCCGCCGGAAAGGTGGTCGTGGTGACTGCCGGCACGAGCGACTTGCCGGTAGCCGAAGAGGCGCGTGAAACACTGCTGTGGATGGGTGCCCACGTAACCATGGTCCACGACGTCGGCGTCGCGGGGCCACATCGGCTGCGAGAGCGGCTAGCCGAGTTCGAGGGGGCCGACGCGATCGTGGTGATCGCCGGCATGGAGGGGGCATTGCCGAGCGTGGTGGGCGGTTACGTGGCTTGTCCAGTCATAGCCGTTCCGACCAGCGTGGGCTATGGAGCCAGTTTGGGCGGATTCGCGGCGCTGCTCAGCATGCTCAACAGTTGCGCCGCCAACGTCACCGTGGTCAATATCGATGCGGGATTCAAAGGGGGCTATGTGGCCGGGCTGATCGCGCACGGAGCGGCACGGCGGCGCGATTCGACGTGACGACGGGCAATTTGGTCCTCGCGGAACATCCCTTTTAAGAAAGCAGGTTGGGGCCATGGTTGAAAGCGACGCAAAGTTGCCCACGCTGCCGCGCCGAGCCCCCGAGAGTTACAAGAACCGGTTCGGCCATGCCTTGCTCTTGGGTGGCTCGAGCGGATTCGCCGGTGCGATCAGCCTGTCGGCCATGGCAGCGCTGCGCTGCGGGGCGGGGTTGGTCACCGTCGGCGTGCCGCAAGCCTGCCAGGCGATTGTCGCCGGGTTCGAGCCCTCGTACATGACCCTCGGCTTGCCTGACAGCGACGGGCAGATTAGCGCCGCGGCGCGTGATTCGATCGCAGCCGCTGCCGAGAAGGCCAGCGTGCTGGCCTGCGGACCGGGTTTGGGACGCTCGGCGGAATTGACCGATTTGGTGGCCGGGCTCTACGAAACGCTCGATAAGCCGATGGTCGTTGACGCCGACGCTTTGAACGCGCTGGCCGAACGGCAAGCCACGCTGTGCCGGCCGGGAGGCCCCCGGATTCTCACGCCTCATCCGGGCGAATTCTCGCGGTTGGCCAAAATCGACCGCGTGCCCGAAGACCGACGGGAGGAGTTGGCCTCGTCACTGGCGCGCCGCACCGGCGCGGTCGTGCTGCTCAAAGGACACCATACCGTGATCACTGATGGCGAACGCGTGGCAATCAACACCACGGGAAACCCGGGAATGGCCAGCGGCGGCAGCGGCGACGTGCTGACGGGAGTGATCACTGCACTCGTTGGCCAGCAACTGGCGCCTTTCGAGGCGGCGTGGCTCGGCGCCCATGTACACGGTTTGGCGGGCGATCTGGCGGCGGCAGCCATCGGACCGGTCGGGTTGATGGCGAGCGACCTGGTGCGTTATTTGCCCGCAGCATTGGCCACGCGCATTGCTTGACACTTCAGACTTTCGCGCAACGGAGTTCGGCGTTGCAGCTAAAGTCCGATCGACCAATGTTGCTCGTGTGACGCGTCGCCTGCGTGACCGTTGTCGCCGGCTGGATGATCGGTCGCGTGGGGATGGTGGGATTGGCGGTCGGGCGGCGGCTCATCAGCGGCAGAGGATTCGTCCCACTCGATTTTCAATCGCGTGTCGAACACTTTTTCGAACAGTTCGACGCGGCGGCGGGCTCCCCAAATATCGAGATCGGGATAGCGGGCCGATTTCACGCGGATCTCGGTCGTGCCTCCTTTGTGCGTCACCGTCAGCCCGCGGACTTGTTGCGTATGGCTGCGGTCGAGGCCGCCAGCGACGCGGAGAATGGCCGCCAGGCATCGCACCCGCTCCTGATCGCGCGAACTGAGCCGGCGAAAATTGCCGTGCTTTCGCTTGGGATTGGCGCCGCGATGGTAGCGGGCGACGTTGGCGATCAGCTCCAGTTCGCCGGGCGTGAATCCGGCGAGGCGGCTGTTGAGAATGAGCTGGTAGCTGTGCTTATGATGTTCCTCATAGTCGATCAGATAGCCGACGTCTTGCAGCCGCGCCGCGGTTTCCAACAGCGCCTGATCGGTCGGTTCAAGATCGAACTCGTCGACCAATTGGGCATAGATCAAACCGGCCATTTTGGCTACGTGCCGCCCGTGCTCGATTTCGCCACCGGCGCTGATCGAGAGGCGCTCGATCGCGGCGTCGCGCACGGGCTGGCCGGTGCCGTTGGGCGTGCCGAGCGACTGGTCGATCATCGTCAGCAGCAAACCATCGCGCACGCCACGGTTGTGAACCTGCAGTAGATTGACCTGCAGCCGATCCATGACGCGGTCGACGATCGCCAGGCCGGCCACGATGATGTCCACGCGGTCGGAACTCAGGCCGGGGACGGCACTGCGATCTCGGAGCGGCAACTTGCGAAGTCGTTCCAGCAGATGGCGGACTTCGGCTCGAGTAACTTGATAACCGCGAGCGGGGTGGCTCCCTTGATGCTTGCCGGCCATGACCATCGAAGCCAGGCTGGTGAAGGTGCCGCCCGACCCGAACATCATGTGGGGAATGAAGGCCGGGTTCTTGGTGTGCTTGCGTAAATGGCGGTCGACGTAATCGACCATTTTCAAGAAGTCGTCTCCGGCCATGCCCGGCCCGTTGCCGAACATCTCGCTCAATCGCACCGCACCGAGCTGCGTGGTATAGATTGCCTCGACGAGATTACCGTAGGCAAGCACGATTTCGGTGCTGCCGCCGCCGATGTCTGCCACGGCGACGTGCTTGTCGGTGAGGTCGAACGCGCGTTGCACGCTGAAGAAGGCGAGCAGCGCCTCCTGTTCGGCGTTGATCACCTCAATGTCGATCCCCAATTCCTCGCGGGCGCGGCGCACGAACTCATCGCCGTTCGAGGCTTCCCGCACCGCACAGGTGGCGATCGTGCGGGTCTGCGTGACTTGGAATCCCTCGGCGATCTGTTTCATCCGCCGCAGCGCGGCGAGGGACTTTTCGATGGCCAAGGGATCGAGCTTGCCGGTCTTGCTCAGGCTGACGCCCAGGCGGTTCGACTCTTTCTCTTCGTCCAGGATACGGTAGTTGCCGCCGCGCATCGGCTCGGCCACGATCAACCGCATGCTATTCGTCCCGATATCGATGGCCGCCAGCCGGCCCGCGATCTCGGGAGACAAAAAGATTTGCTTTTCTCTTTCTTCCATCGATGCGTCGCTGGGCGTGACGGGGCGAGTACGCTCAAAGATACCACACTGGGCCGGAAAAGTGGGAGGTTCGGCACAACCCGAGCGGCTTCTTCTCCTGGCGGTACAATCGCCGTTGACCGGCAAAACCCGGCCCGGGATAATTTTCGACGAAACATTTCCCTAATCGGTCCTCGCTACGGTTTCCCGTGCATTTGTGAAACTTTTTCACGACCTGGCGACTTTTCCGGCGGCACTTCGTTCAGGCGCCATCACGATCGGTAATTTCGACGGCGTGCACCTGGGTCATGCCCGCATCGTCGAACGGCTGCTGGCGCTCGCCCGCCGCGTGGGTGGGCCGGCGGTCGTGTTCACGTTCGATCCGCACCCGGTCCGCTTGTTGCGCCCCGAGGCTGCGCCGCCGCCCCTCACTTGGACCAATCGCAAGGCCGAACTGTTGGCCGGTTTGGGGGTCGATGCCGTGCTGGCCTATCCGACCGACGAAACACTGTTGGCCCTCGGGCCGGAAGAATTCTTTGGCGAGATCATTCGCAGTCAGCTCGATGCCCGCGCTCTCGTCGAAGGCCCGAATTTTCGCTTTGGTCGGGGCCGGGGCGGGACAATCGAACTGTTGGAAAAACTGGCGACCACGGCAGGCGTTCTGATCGATGTGGTCGAGCCGCTGGTCGTGGCCGGCGAAGTCGTTTCCAGCTCGCGCGTGCGACGTTTGGTGGCCGCCGGAGACGTGGGCGAGGCGCGGCGCCTGTTGACCGAGCCCTATCGCGTGCGCGGGATGGTTGTGCACGGCGCCGGGCGTGGAGCAAAAATCGGCTTCGCCACCGCCAACGTCGACGCCATCGATACCATTTTGCCGGCGGCGGGCGTCTATGCGGGACGCGCTGCGGTTGGCGGGCGGCTGTGGCCAGCGGCAATCAACATCGGTCCAAATCCGACGTTCGGCGAGCAGACACTCAAGGTCGAAGCGCATCTCGTGGGTTGGCACGATCCGTTGTACGGCAGCCCGATCGAACTGGACTTTCTCGAACGCCTGCGGGCCGTCACTCGTTTTGCCGGCCTGGCCGAGCTGCGTGCTCAGTTGGCTGCGGACGTGGCGCTGACCGAAAAGATCGTCGGGGACCTACCCGCATAGCGATGCTCAGCCGGCGCCAGCCGCTGCTTTCCGTGATCGGTCAGCTGATCCCTATCGCCGTTATAGGCGATTCAACCGGCTACGGCCGGACGGGCAGGCGGCATGAATCCGCACATCGGTCCTCTGCCAGGCGGTTTCAACCTATGGTTTGAGAGCAGCCCGTGCGCGCAAAGCGTGCCCGGTGCGCGAATTGAACCTCATTCCACACACGCCTGCGATCAAAGTCTTATGTCGTCCGCCACGCCATCGCTGATTGCCGAAACTGTCTCGCACGAGCGGCCGCACGCGCCGACGAAAATCGTGCGCGTGCTGCACCTGATCAACGGCGAACATTACTCGGGCGCCGAGCGCGTGCAGGACTTGCTGGCGCTGGGATTGCCGGAATTCGGCTTTGAGGCCGCCTTCGCTTGTTTGAAACCGGGTCGCTTCCTCGAATGCCGCCGCTCGCAGGATGCGCATCTGTGGGAAGTCGACATGCGATCGCGATTCGACCTGGGGACAGCCCGGCAAATTGCTCGGCTGGTGAAACAGGGTGGATTCCAACTGATTCATAGCCACACTCCGCGGGCGGCACTCGTGGGACGCATCGCCGCGGGTTTGGCAGGTGTGCCACTGATCCATCACTTGCACAGCCCGACTTCGGCCGATTCGACGCGCCGTTTACGCAACCGCGTCAATGCCATGATCGAACGCTGGAGCTTGTCCCATGCGGCGGCGGTGATCGCGGTATCGCAGAGCCTGGCGGAATATGGACGCGAACAAGGAATTTCGCATAGGCGACTGCACGTCGTCCCCAACGGTGTGCCGACCCTTGGCCGTTTGACGGAGCGTAGTCTGCCGAGCGGTGAATGGTCGCTGGGCGTCGTGGCCCTATTCCGACCGCGGAAAGGCCTGGAGATCCTGCTGGAAGCTCTGTCGCTGGCACGGGCGGAAGGCGTGCCTGTGAAATTGCGGGCAATCGGCGGATTCGAAATGTCGGCCTACGAGACGCAGATTCGCGGGCGGGTCGAGCGGCTGGAACTCTCGGAGGCGATCGAATGGGTAGGCTTCACCCGTGACGTGCCGGCGCAACTCAACAAGCTCGATCTGCTCGTGCTTCCTAGCCTTTTCGGTGAGGGATTGCCGATGGTGGTGCTGGAAGCGATGGCGGCAGGCGTGCCGGTGATTGCGACACGCGTGGAGGGGGTCCCCGAGGCGATTCGCGACGGAGTTGACGGCTTGATCGTGCCCCCGGACGACCCGCAGGCGCTGGCGGACGCCATTGGCCGCTTCGTGCAAGGCGAGGTTGATTGGTCGGCCTTGCGAGTCGCGGCCCACCGGCGGCAAGCGGCCTTGTTCTCGGATCGGTCGATGGCCGAAGGGGTC
>DATJTR010000168.1:0-23644 GCA_035503215.1 Pirellulales bacterium | reverse complement strand
CGGCTTCGTCGATTTCAATTCGCCCCAGGATCTTGCCCGCCTGCGGCCGCTCAATCTTTACGGCTGGTCGAAGCATTTGTTCGATCGCTGGGTTGCCCGGCGAGTCGAGCGCGGCGAACGGACGCCGCCGCAATGGGCCGGCGTCAAGTTCTTCAACGTTTACGGACCAAACGAATACCACAAGGGAACGATGAAAAGCGTCGTCGCCCATCTCCACCCGCAATTACAGCAAGGAAATGCCGCACGGCTGTTCAAATCCTATCGGCACGACTATCCGCATGGCGGCCAACTGCGCGATTTCGTGTACGTTCGCGATTGCGTCGACGTGATGCTGTGGCTGGCTGAAACGCCGTCGGTGTCGGGACTGTTGAACATCGGGTCGGGCAAAGCCCGCAGCTTTTTGGACCTGGCCCACGCCACGATGGCGGCCCTCGATCTTGCGCCCCGGGTCGAATTCATCGAGATGCCGGAGTCATTGCGCGACAAATATCAATACTTCACCGAGGCCGACCTGACGCGGCTGCGCGCGGCCGGCTATCGCCGCCCGATGACCTCGCTGGAAGACGGCGTCCGCGATTACGTGCGGACGTACCTGGCGACCGACGATTGCTATCGCTAGCGCCGCGCGACTCAGCGGGTATGTGGCAAAGAGATGGTTCGCCGCGCGTGTTCGCCCTACCGTCAGGCGGCAGCGCGGGCCGTGGCCGCCTGAATCATCCGCTCGGCGACTTCGTCGACCGAAATCCGCGACATAATGGCGTCGGCCTCGAGCGAGCCAATGGCCGGCGGCTCCTTGGCTTCGCAATGAGCCATGAGAATCGTCGTATTCGGACCGATGGGCTGCCAGCGATTGGGATGGGCGTAGGACACATCGCTGTACAAACCAACCGCCGCCCGCGAAACCAAGCTGGCGATGTGCAGTGGACCGGTCGAAGATGCCAGATACGCGTCGACAAGGGACAACGTGGCAACCAGTTGCGGCAGGTTGAGATCAGTGACGATCGCCACCCGCCCGGCCAAAGAGGGTTCGATCCCCTCGCTCAGGTAGGTCAGCCGCTCACGATCGTGCTCACTGCCGGTCACGATCACGCGGCCCACGGCGGCTAATCGCCGAACCGTTTGCAAGTAGTGATCGACGGGCCAATTGTAGGCGCTGGCGCGATTGCCGGGATGAACGCCAAACAGTGGGCCCTCGTCGCCAAGCCGCGACACGATGCGAGCCCGCATCTGGGCCTGAATCGTGAGATCGACCGCCAGCTGGGGCCGTGCCTGCTCAAGCGTCAGCGGTAGCCCCAAACGCTGGGTGAACGACAGGGCAAAATTCGATTCGTGCAAGGGCGGCCAGCGGCGCGACTTGTAGAAGCGGTGCGTGCCGCACAGCGCTCGGAACCAGCGCCGGCCGTGCGTCACCCGAATCGGCGTGCGCGATAATAGAGCGGCCAGCGCATTTCGGGCGGTGCAGTGCACCATCAACACGGCGTCGAATCGACCCTCCCGCAACAGCCGGGCGAGCCCCCTGGTAGAAACCTTCTTGTCGGCCACCAGGATCTGGTCGACATGGGGATGGCCGGCCAGCAGCGCGGCCGAATCGGGATGGACGATGGCCGTGATATGAGCCGCTGGCAGGCCCAGCCTCAGGGCCTCGAACACCGGCAGTGTGCAAACCAGGTCTCCCAGGCGATCATTCCGGAAGACGGCAACTCGGCGAATGTCGGCGGGTTTCATCGGCCGCTAGGTTCCCGCGAGGATATAGGAAGGTCGGATCGCCGGCGCGACGGCGATTGTCAAGCCGCCGAGCGCATCGGTACCGGATGCAGCATCCGCTCGACGACGGCATCGACCGTGATCTGCGCCATGTGTTCTTCGGCCCGCGGCGAACGGATCAGCGGCGGCTCGGGAAACTTCCACTCGGAGATCAACACGCTACTGTTGGGGCCGATCGGACCCCAGCGCCTGGGATGCAGATAAAACGCGTCGCTGTACAGCCCGAGTGCGTGCCCCGACACGATCGCGGCGATGTGCAGCGGGCCGGTCGACGATGAGACAAACGCGTCGACCAGCGACAAGCCGGCCACCAACTGCGGCAGCGACAAGTCGGTGAGCATCATCACCCGCTCGCGCAAGGCTGGCGTGAGGCGGCTTTCGATCCAATCGAGCTGCGGCCGATCGGGATCGCTGCCGGTGAGTATCACCCGGCCCACCTGCGCCAGCCGCTCGACCGTGCGATAATAGCTCTCCACCGGCCAGTTGAACGCGCTCTTGCGACTGCCCGGATGCACGGCAAACAGCGGTCCCTGGCGGCCGATCCGGCTGGTGATCCGCTCTTCGACCCGAGCTCGCTCCGCGGGATCGACAAAAAGATAGGGCCGTGCCTGCTCCAGCGTCAGCGGAATTCCCAATCGCTGCGTGAACGTGAGGATGAACGACGACTCGTGGTACGGCGGCTTTTTACGCGAGGCATAGCAACGGTGCGTGCCGCACAACGCCTGAAACCAGCGGCGGCCGTGGGTCACCCGGATCGGCACGCGAGCACGAAACGCGGCCCAGGCATTTCGCCGCGTGCAAAAGGTGACCAGTACCGCGTCGAACCGGCCGGCTTTGAGCAGGGCCGTAAGCTGCTCGGGCGGATCGAGTTCGTCGTCGAACAAGAGGTCGTCGACGTGTGGATGCTTATTCAAAAGCGGAGCGGCGCCCGGATTCACGATCGCCGTGATGTGCGCGTGAGGCAAACCCGTTCGCAGGGCCTCGAAAGCGGGGAGCGTGCAGACCAGGTCCCCCATGTGATTGTTGCGCACAAGCGCGATCCGCCGGATTTTTTGCAAATCGAGGGGCATCGTTACAGAGACTCTCCGCACGCTGACTGGATTGCCAATTTCGTTCAGGCCACGCGTTTTGCGACACCCGCGGGATTGCCGCTGCTTTGCGGCAGCGAGTGGATGATCGGGGCCGCGATCGGCTCGTGTTGTTTCTGCATGGCCGCCAGGATTTGCGTCGTGGAAATCCCCTGGACCATCGACGCCAGGTGGACCTCGCCGCCGTAGCTGCGCACGAAATCGGCCCCCACGACTTCATCGGCCGTGTACGAGCCGCCTTTGACCAGCACATTCGGGCGGATGGCTTCGATCAGCGCCTGCGGCGTCGGGTCGTCGAACACCAGCACGTGCGACACCACGGCCAACGCGGCGACCATCACTGCCCGATCGCGGTCGTGGATCAGTGGCCGGCCCGGCCCTTTGAGCTTTCGCACGCTCGAGTCGCTGTTGAGCGCCACGAACAAGCGATGTCCAAGCGCCGCCGATTCGTTCAGATTGGCAATGTGCCCGACGTGCAACAGATCGAAGCAGCCGTTGGTAAAGACGGTGGAAAGCCCCTGCCGGCGATACTCTTCGGCCAATCGCCGAGCTTCGTCCAAGGTGACGATCTTGTGCGTGCTCCAGGCATGATCGGCGGCCAGCGAGCTGGTGATTTCGTCGCGCCCCAGGACGGCCACACCCGGCCGTTCGACTTCCAAGCCGGCCGCCACGTTGGCCAGCCGAACGGCGGCATGGATCGAAGTGCCCGCTCCGAAGCACAGGCCGAGCATCGACAGCACCATGTCGCCGGCTCCGGTAATGTCGTAAATCTTGCGAGAGCAGGTCGGGAAGGCCTCCCCCTGCCCGTCGGCTTGCACCAGAACCATGCCGTCGCGATCGAGCGTAACCAAGGCCATCCGCAGGCCGGCCCGCTTGCAAAGGCGGACGCCGGCGGTGATCGCGTCTTGCATGGTCCCTACGCGAATGCCCGTGGCTTGCTCCGTCTCGGAGCGGTTCGGCTTGACCAGCGTGGCTCCGTGATATTGCCGGCAATCGCTGCCGCGGCACGGATCGACCAGCACGGGCACTCCACGCCGCTGGGCGGCCGCGATCGTGGCTTCGAGCATCGCGGGGGTGCACACCCCTTTTCCATAGTCGGAAATCAAGACGACGTCGTAATCGCCGATCGACTTGCACACCGCATCGATCAAGTGGGCTTCGGTGCTCGAAACCAGCGGATGGCGCGATTCGCTATCGACCCGCAGCAATTGGCTTGGATGACGCGTGCCGGCCAATCCGACGATCCGCTCCTTGACCGTAGTCACCCGGCCGGCCTCGGCGACCACCAGTTCGCACGAAACTCCCATTTTGCCGAGCAAATCACACAATTCCTGGCCGGCGGCGTCTTCGCCCACCACGCCGCAGCACGTCACCTGCGAGCCGAGCGTGGCGAGCATGTTGGCCACATTAGCCGCTCCGCCCGGTCGGGCTTCGCGATGGTCGGCCTGCAGGATCATGACCGGTGCCTCGGGGCTGATCCGATCGACATTCCCCTGCGTGTAGCGGTCCAGCATCAGATCGCCCAACACGAGCGCCCGCGGGCAGCCGATTCCTTGCAATGTCTCGACCAGGTCGATGGATTTCATAACATCCGTTGGGTAGGGCGCTTGGCGAGCCATTGTTGTGCGGAGGGTTCCAGCGGACCGACGCATCTGGGGCACGACGGTCCGGGCGCACTCGCCACCGGACACGCGCTCGCGGGGGCATGCCGACGGTCGATAGCGTGGAGCACAATAGCGACTGTCCCGCCAATCTGGAAGATCAATCGCTCCAGGGATTACGACTCGCCTGCTCCAGAGTTGCCAGCAGTCGGTGGCACGGACCGAGCATGAAAACGCGATTTGGCTAAGATGGAAGTATGGGCAAATTCGAGTGCGTCCCCTCATGCAGAATCACTTCCATGCCAGCACTGGAGGCTCACATGAACCGGTCAGTTTTCTTAGCGAAGTTTGCAGAGTTCGGGATCGTTCTGGCCTGTTTCGCCAACGCGGCTGGCTTCGCCGTTGCTTGCACCAACGAATATGAAAGAGAAGAGACCCCCGAGCAGAAAGCAGAGTTTGCGCGCTGGCAGGCAAGCCAGGAGGCGTCGCGATACATGGGATCACTTGTATCGGGAAACGAAGATTTCCCGACAGACGAGAGGCTTGAAGAACTCCGGCTCGCGGCAGCCGAGGGCGATTACCGCGCGCAATCGGATTACGCGGTCGGGCTTATTCGGCGTGGCCACGCGCGGCGGGCCGTCGGGCTATTACAGGCGGCCGAAGCCGAGCATCCCGGCGAATATATCGTCGCCGCGAATCTGGGTACCGCTTACGAACTGGTCGGCGACGACGAGCGCGCGCTGCAGTGGATCGCCGAAGGCCTGCGACGCAACCCGCGCTCGCACAACGGAAGCGAGTGGCTGCACGCCAAGATTCTACAGGCGAAACTCGAAACAGCCAAAGATCCGGATTGGCTCAGGCATCACTCGATCGTGGGCCTCAATTTTGGATCGGGATTCTACCCCGTATCTCCAGGCGAGACGGCCGTCGATCTCGATGGTCATGGCAAGACTCTGAAGGAGGTTCGCGCCGCGCTTGAGTATCAATTGCGGGAACGGCTGTCGCTGGTCGGTCCTCCCGACATGGTTGTGGCAAATCTGCTGTTCGATCTGGGCAACTTGTTGATGATCGACCAACTTCCGCGGCATGCGAAGCTGGTATACCATTCGGCGGATGGTTACTCGGAGAGCCGTGTGCCACTGATTCACAGCCGGTTTGTTGCCTCGCGGTTTGCCTGGCGGGACCTTCCGACGGAACTCCCCGCCCTCGTTGTCTTTCTCGGCCTGTTCGTGGCACTGGTGATTGCGGTCGGCTTGTATCTGCGGCAGTTCCTCCGCCGACCCAAGCCGGCGGCAGCATAGCCGAGGCGGCCGCGGCCGATTCCAGGATGGGCGATCGCCGCAGCGGTTCCGTCCCGGCCAGGGTTCTGGATACAATCAAGGCTGGCAGTGGCTGGGCCAGTTTTCTTATTTCAAGGCTAGTTGCGATGAAGCGGTTCCTCATTTTGCTCGGATTGGCTCTTCTGGCCGGCTGCGGCACCGGTTATTACGACGAGCTGTACAATCAGCACCTGAAAGAACTGCAGTTGGCGGCCAAGTTCATCGTGCTCTGGCCGGGGCCAAACGAAATTCCCGGCACCGATCTGGTTGTCCGGCTCCCCAAAATTTTCGAGCGGGCCTACAACAAAAACTCGACCTACTCCGACGATCCCAACGCTGAGATCGACATGGAGCGGCTGAATCCGCCGTTCCTCAATCCGTTTCCCGGCCTGATCAATTGCTACGAAACCTACGTGAAGGACGCCGACAACCAGAATCTGCCGGTTTATCTCTACACCGGCATGAAAGAGCTGTCGGCCGAGGGGAAGGCGGCTTTCGAACAGGAAATGTTGGGCAAGCTGAAAGCCCTCAATCCCGATGCCAATCTGGTCGACGTGCAGGCCCCCACCCCGCAAGGAACAAGTGTTC
Source organism: Pirellulales bacterium (assembly GCA_035503215.1). Taxonomy (GTDB): domain Bacteria; phylum Planctomycetota; class Planctomycetia; order Pirellulales; family PALSA-1355; genus DATJTR01. The sequence goes on along the minus strand of DATJTR010000168.1, from coordinate 17,284 downwards.
CCTGGAAGCGAATCGATATCACGCTTCCGCAAGACTTCTTTCCCCAGGGGCAAGGCAAAAAGGGAGCCAAGCGACTGCCCGGCGTCTTCGAGCTCTGGTTCTACGACACGCCGACGGGATTGATCATCTTTGGCTGGCGGGCGACCGATGCCATTGCCGCCCAAATCAATTTGCCGGACCTCGCGAACATGACCGCCGGTACGCTGACGACCAAGCCCCCCGAGGTCAAGCCGGCCGAGCCCGCCGCGGCCGACGAAGCGCCCGCCGGCGGCGCACCAAACGGCGCCGCACAATAACAGCGCCGGTGGCAGTGAAAAGGGCGATCAGCGCGTGTGCGCATTTCGCCAAATGCCGATCGCGGCGGCGACCGCTTCAAAACGCCTTGCCGCTAGGGGCTGGTCCGTCGGGCTTTTTAGCCGCACTGCCGACTTTTGGCATTTCCATGTCACCGTGCAGGACCAATCGTCCCCCGTCGAGCCAGGCCTCGGCGTCCAGGCCACGAATCCAGGTGAGTGCCGGGAACTGATAGTTGGCCGGCGCCGCAGCCCCCGAGCGCGTCGAGCGCCAGGCGGCCGCTCCCCCCTGCTCTGCCAGTTCATATTGGCCGCCGAGAGGATCGAGCAATTTGGCATTCAGCAACGTTTCGGCCGCAGCGAGACACTGCTTGACCGGCACGCGGAAGTCGCTTGCCAGCTTCGCCAGTAAGCGAAGATTCCCCTCCGACATCTTGGCTGCTCGCTGATACCCTTCGCGGTTCACCCAAGCCGAAAGATTCGTCCCCTGCAAGTCTTCGACCCGGAGGGCCATTTGAACGGGCCGCGGCGACGGCACCAAACGGAATTGTGGGGTGACTTGTTCCAGCACTTCGCGGTGAAACGACATCACGGTGAACTGCTGAAAAGTGCGCCGCCAGACTCCCGTGCCCAGGCGAGCATAGCCGGCGGGATCGACCGGCACGTCGGCCGCCCCGCCGACGCGCGCCAGCAGCCCGGGCACCGGCCAGGCCCCCAAATACCCGCGCAGCGGCGACTGGCCGATAACCACTCTTAGCGCCTCGAGCAGGGGCCGATCGTCGGCCGGCAATTGGCCGCCGAGCAGGTCTTGCAGTCCAAAGTACAGGAAATAATCTCCCCCCTCCATGTTTCCGCCGCCGCGCATCGCGGCCTCGAACGTCACGAGGTTACCAGCCACGGGGGCCAACCGCTGCGCTGCCGGTGGTCCAAGCCAGCGATTCAGGAATTCGCGGTGCCTGGCCGTGAGCGGCGCGGCTTGCAGATCGAGCTCGACATGATCCAGGCCGGCCCGTTTGCTGTCCGATTGCCGGATGGCGGCCAGCAGCGGATCGGGGTCTCCCCACTCGGCCGCCGCCGACAAGAAATCCTGATATTGCTGGGCTTCGCTCCGCGTGATCTTGTCGACAGGCATGTCGGGAATCGGCACGAACGTGCCGCGACCGCCGCGCAAGCTGTCGCTTGGCCCGGCTGCGGTCAGCACCAGCGCGCTGCCGTCGGACCGCTGACCGAAACCGCGTGGCAACGCATCGGCGGCCAGCAATTGGTCGAGCGTTTCGGCTGGCTGCCCCTCGCCCTGTGCCAAGAGACGCGCGCAAAGCGCAAGTTCGATGTCCGTCGCCGAACGTAAGCGACGGACCATCTCGATTTGATAGTGCGGGCTCATCAGGTTGTGAAAGAACGCCCGCGAAAAGTAAACGAACGCCGTGTCGCCCCGTTCCAAGGCAAAATGGCTGCGGGCATAGCGGTATTCGTCCGAAGCTCCCAGCGACGTGGCCCGGGTTTTACCGTCCTTGTCCTTGCTTCCCGTTTCCAGAAAGCGCTCGACCAGAACGCGACTTGTCGTGACGAAGTGATAATCGCCGTCGACCACATAGAACGACCGGACGCGGTTATCGGGAGTAGAAATCAGCGAAACGTCCTTGCCGGCGATTTGGATCTTCTGTTCCTTGGCGTCTTTCTCACTCGCCAGCATATTGCTGCGTTGCGAGGCGATGCCGTTGCCCAGCAGCAAATTGCTCCGCGCCTCCAGTAACACGCCCACGGCCGCTCCCTCGCGCAAGAACATGTCGCTGCCCACGAGCGCTACGTCGCTGATCACGGTGGGCCCAAACGTTTCGGCCAGTGCCGATTCTTCCAGCACGAGCTGGTGCTGAACGCGCTTATTCAGGCCATAGTCGACCGCCTGCTCCGACAGCATGTTGCGAGTGTTGCCCCCCCACTCTTCCGTGCGCCGCCGCAGCCAGAGAAAATTGTTGAAATTGCCGAACCGCACGTAGAAACATTCCTGCGGCACCCGCATGGCGATCGGCTCAACGGCCGGTCCAGCGTCGAGCGGCTTGACCCCCTCGGGGGCGGGCGCGGTGGCCAGCGTCAGGATCTCATCCGACGAACCCAGCGGACGCTCCTCGGGCAACGGCTGATCGAGCGGTTCCAAAGCGCCGCCGGCCATCTCCTGGCGAGCGAGCCGTGCCCGGAGCGATTCGCCGCCAGCCAGCAGCTCGAACTGCCCTGAAAGACTACCGCTGAGCCAGCTCGGCGCGTTGTCAACCGGCATTGGCAAATTCATCCGCCGAGCCAATGTTGCGGTTAGATAATCGTCGAGCTGCGGTAAGGTGTCGCTCCGCGGCCGGCGGGCAAACTCGCGCCACCATCCGGCCAGGATTCGCTCGGCGTTCGGAGTCGGGCGAGGGCTGAGCGTCGTGCGAATCGGGTCAGGAGTATTCAGCGTCAAATCGAGCGGCTGATCCCCCGTAAACAGAAAGAACACCGCCAGTCGCCGGCCGCCGCGCAATAGCCGGGCCAGGGGACGGAACTCGTAGACCGGATAGAAAACCCGCCCTTGCCGGTCGCTCAGCGAAATCTGACCGCTGGCCGGATCGGCCATCCGTTGCCCGCGCGGCAATTCGATCGACAACACCCCAACACCGAACGGCTTTCCCGGCACCCCCTCGGCTTCGATGCGGGCTTGTGGCTGGGCCTGCGCAGCCGGTGGCGCGAACAGTCCGATGATCGTGGCGGCCGAGAGCAGGCCGACTGTCCATAATCGCTTTGCCCAAATTGCCTTGCTCGCCTTGCTGATCATCCGACTTGATCCTCCGCCGCGTGCTTGTTGTCCGTCTGCCGAGCCTCCATGAGAGCCGCTCGGGGGGCAAAGAGCAAGCAGCGTGCCAGCGCGGGAGGCGATCAGCCGGTGGTCCGCATCCCGGCGGCAATGCCCTGAACCGTGAGCCGCAGCAGATCGCGCAAGCGCTCTTCCTCGGCTGCGCCAGTCTCGATTCCGGCCTGCGAGCGGCGGCGACGCATGAATTCGATCTGAATCAAGTTCAGTGGATCGATGTAGGGGTTTCGGGCTTCGATCGAACGTTGGAACCAGGGGGTGGCTGCCAGCAGTTCCGGCTCGCCCACGACATCGAGAATGGCTTCGCGGCTGCGGCCGAACTCGGCCAGGATTCGCGACCAGATGACCCCGCGCGATTCGCCCCCGTCGTTCAGGCTCGCGTAGCGCTGGGCGACGTACATGTCGGCTTTGGCCAATGCCAGCTCGGCGTTGTCGATCGTGGCCTGGAAAAATGGCCACTTTTCGTACATTTCGCCGATGGCGGTCCAGGCAGCGGGATCGCGTTGTTTCGTTTCTGCCAGGGCCGTTCCGAGGCCATACCAGGCAGGAATGATGGTGCGGTTCTGCGTCCAAGAGAAGACCCAGGGGATCGCCCGCAGATCGCCCAGTGACCGCTCGCCGCGGCGGCGTGCAGGCCGCGACCCGATGGGCAGATTCTCGATTTCGTCAATCGGCGTCGTTTCGGCGAAAAACTGCATGAAGCCAGGCTGATCGACCAGGTCGCGATAAACCGCCAACGAACGCTGTGAAAGTTGTTCCAGCAGTTCGACCCACTCGGCCTGCGGTGCTTGTTTCCGCACTGTCGAGCCGACGAGCGTGGCCCAAGTCACTTGTTCCAAATGCCGGTAGGCGATCTGCACGTCGTCATATCGTTCCGCCAGCACTTCACCTTGCTCGGTCAGCCGCAGCGTGCCGTCGAGCGTTTCGGAAGGGAGCGACAAAATGCCGCGCGCCGCCGGCCCACCCCCGCGGCCCAGTGAGCCGCCGCGGCCGTGGAAGAAGGTCAAGCTAACACCATGCTGGGCGGCCACTCGGTGCAGCTCGCTTTGCGCCCGTTGCAGACCCCAACAGGCGGCCAGATAGCCGCCGTCTTTCGTGCTGTCGGAGTAGCCGACCATTACGACCTGGCGATTCCCTTGGCTGGCCAGGTAATTGGCATAGTGCGGATTGCCGAGCATCGACCGCAGGGTTTGACTAGCCCGCTGCAGATCGCCGATTTTTTCGAACAGCGGAGCGATCTTTAGTTCGGCCGCCGACCGCCTTTGTCCACTGCGGGGCGCCGCGGCCTGTGCGTGCCGCCACAGCCACAGGACGCCCAACACATCGCTCGCCGAACGCGTGAGGCTGATGACGTTCGCCCCCAGGCATTGGCTGCCGAAGCGGACCATCGCGCGCTGCATCAGCTTGTAGAGCCGCACGGTGTCGGCGGCCAGCGGGCCCAGCTTGTCGATCGGCACGTCGCCGTCGAAATCCATGGTGTCGCCGAGCACTTTAGCTCGCGCGGCATCGTCCAGAGCGGCAAAATCCGGCGTCACCCCCAAGCTTTGAAAGATCTCGGTGAGCACTTCCTGGTAGCGCCGCGCGTCTTGGCGAATGTCGAGCCGCGTCAAATGCAGGCCAAACGTGCGGACCAGTTCGTACCAGCGGCGGGCGATGCTGTCGGAGAGCAGCGAGCCGTAATCGGCGGCCAGGCAGTCGCAAATTGCGGCCACGTCGGCCACCAATTCACCACCGTCGCCATAGTCGCCCGACAGGGCCGGCGCTTCGATGTCGGTTACTCGCGACTGGCCAAGCCGCCACTCGATCGTTTTGATCCAGCGACGATAGGCCTCGTGCGGAGCCACATTGGCCAACGCCTCGGCCAGGGGCGGCCATTGGGCGAGCGCCGCTTCAACCCGCTCGGTCAATTGCTCCGATCGGGGGGCTGCCGTCTCCGAGATCGTGAGATAGTCGTACATCTGCTTGCAGATCTGCAGGTGACGATCGATCGCACTATTGCGCAGTTGGCACAGCGTGCGGGCCGTCACGTCGGCGGTCACGTGCGGATTGCCGTCCCGGTCGCCCCCCATCCACGAGCCGAATTGCAAGAACACCGGCACGCGGAACGCGTGCCCCGGATAATGCTCGGCAAGTGCATTTTCCAGTGAACGGTACACCGCCGGCACGACTTCCCACACGCGAGGCATGATCGACAGTCCCCGTTCGACCTCTTCCAGCACGGTGGGTCGGCCGGGACGCAAAAACTCGGTCTGCCAGATGACGCTCAGCTCGGCACGCAAACTGGCCAGACTGCGGCGGCGCTCCCGTGGCAGCAGGTCGTCGCGGTCGAGTTCCTCCAAGGCATGCCGCATCCGCCGCAACTTGGCGCGGATCGAACGCCGCTTTGCTTCGCTCGGATGAGCCGTAAAGACCAACTCCACCGACAAATGATCGAGCGCTTCTTGCACAGCCTCGGCCGCAAAGCCTGCCTGCTTCAACTCGGCGATTGCCGCGGCCAGCGTTTCCGGGATCGGCTGCGGCTCGAGCCGGGCTTCGCGTTCGCGCAGCACCCGCACCCGCTGACGGTCTTCGGCGATGTTGGCCAAATCGAAAAAGATGCTGAACGCCCGGGCGACCGTCCGCGCCTGCCCATAGTCGAAGGCGGCGATTCTCTCGGCCAATTGCTGCTCGGCCTCGCGCGAGCCGCCACGCCGTTCGCGGGCGAGCAGGCGAATTTCCTCGACCATTTCGAGGGCCTTGGGACCCGCCAACTGCGAGATGATCTCTCCCAGCATATCGGCCAGAATTCGCACGTCGCGACGCAGCAAATCGTTCGTCATACGCTCCTCAAATAACCTGACAATGCCGGCTCACTCGACCAAAACTCGGACCGCCCAGTCGTGGTCGTGGCGGACCACTCCCCCCGCTTCCCGGACGGCCCAGGCGAAACACGGCCAATAGATCAAATGGCGTGCCGCCTGAAAAGCAAAACCGCTGCGGAGCGTAACTTACATTGGCCGAACGGCTACCGGAGAACGGTACGCGGCGACGCGGCCTGGCCAAGACGGAAGAATGTCGGCCCAGCGCGCATCGCCTGCTGAAGATTGCCGCAAGAGCAGCAAGCGAAAGGCCGTCCAGTTCCCAGAGGCTTAGCGACTAAAGCCGTTGCGCCAGGCCTATCGCCGCAGCTTTTTGCTTGTCGGCTTGGCCGTCGACTCCGGCCGCTCGCCGGCCGTATTGGACGAGGCCGTTGCCGTCGCGGCCGCTTGGGCCACGGCGACGCCGTCGGCGACGCGCGCGAATTCGTTCCGCAAGTTGGCATCCAGTCCGGTCAGCTTGGCCGCCAATCGCCGCACGCCTTGCGGATTGGCTGCGGCGGTGCGCGAGACGACGGAGACAAAGGCGGCCGTCTCGCGAAAGTTGATGTCAATCGTCTTCGTCACCAGCGGAGCGAACGTCTTGGCGATCAGATCCAAGCCGACGTGGTCGACGTGGATGAAGGCATCGAGACGATTCGTGATGTAGTAGTGCCCGTTGGTTTCTTGGACGTAGGCCGCCTTCAGAACCAGGACGCATTGCGCCTGGACCGGTTGCGAGAACATCGGGCCATCGTAAGCCCCTTCGGCGTAGATGACCTGGGTATCGTGATTGCTGTAGCAGAGCCGAATCGCGCCGGTCGTGCCGGCCGCGTCGTTGCCCTTGAAAGTATTGGGGCCGGTCCGGTCGAGCGTGACCCTGCTGATTCCCATCACTTGCCAGATGTTGACGACCACTTCCGGGTTCCGCACTAGGAACAAGTACAGATTCGGGTCGCAGTCGATTACTTGCACCGGCACGCGGCGAAACAAGCTCGGGTTTTGCACCACCGCTTTGACTTTACCTTGGATCTCCTCGGGCAGTTTCTCATAGGGAATCGACCGCGTGGCGTCTTCGCGAGCTTGTCGCCCGTTACTGCCGCCTTGTGGAGTTTCGGCCACGGCAGACGCGCCGCCGCCGCCGAGCACGGCGCTGCTGGCGACGAGCAAGCCGGCCAGGCAAATGCGCAGGCGTGGCCACGATGACAGCCGGCCAGTGCGGCCCGATGACTCAAACAGCATAGTCCCCCCGCATCCGTCGCATTCGACAGTGCTTCCCCCCCAACCGCGGCTCGCTGGCGGCGCTTCCGCTCCGGCGCCTATCGCTCCGCGTGCGGTCGCCAATCGTCAACGAGCAAATGTTCTCGCGGTGCCGCGGGGTTTGAGGACCAGGGCCCCCCTCCCGCGGTCGCGCAGCCGCATCCCGCCCGTGCTATCGGCGCGGCAGCGACTTTGCCGGTCTAGGAAGTAGTTCGGCTCAGGCAGGGGATGGAAACGAGCGAAAATTTGTGGGCGGGCGGTTGCTGTCGTCGTCTTGCTTGCGCGGCATCGGCAGCGAAACTCGGGCGTTTTGCCTTTAAGAGTGGCAGGGGCTGATCTTGCCGCAAGTCGGCCCTACCGCGAGAATGCCGCCCCCCCGCCGGACTTTCCGCGGGGCAACCGAGAGGCCAAGTTCGGACGAAAACACGATGAATGGCCGATTTTCCGGACGCCGTGCTCGCTGGCTGCTGTCAATCGCCGGAGTTGCCACGGGCGCTGCGGTGTGGTTTGTCGGGTCTTCGCTCTTCGACCGGCTGGTGGCCTGGAAATGGCGCTGCCAGATCGACGAGGTCGACGATCGCGTCGCCTTGGGCGAAGTCGGCCGCATCGCTGGGCTAGGCGAAGCGGGGCTGCCCGAGTTGGCTGCCTTGCTCGGCTCCGAGCGGTTGTGCGTGGCCGAAGCGGCCCGGCAAGCGCTTGCCGAAGAAATGCGGCGCTGGCCGCACCTTGATCGCGGCGCTCGCCGCCAGCGCCAAAGCGTTGTGGCCGCCGCCTTGGCCTACAGAATCGAAACCTTCAGCCCCGATGCCCGTTGCGTCGCCTCGGATTTCGCTTTGCGGATTTTGAACATGGTCCCTGCGACCGACCCCGAGGAATCGGAGATCGTCGCGGCTTGCGACCAGGTGTTGCGGGCAAGCGCCGTGCAGCGGCGTCAGCGGCTCTTGGCCCGCCGACCCGGATCGAACGACGGCAATGCTGGGCGGGGATCCGCCGAATTCGAAGCCAACCGTGCACCGCGCTTGGCCAGTCTTCCGGGGGGCGGCCTGTTGCCGGACGACATCGACACGCCTCCCACGCCGGTCGAAACCGTGGTCGAGAAGGACGAAGCGCCGCTGGATGATCGCCGCGAAATGGCCAGCAACGAGCCAGCCCGGCTCGCCGAACCGACCGCCGAGCAAATGAATCCGACCGCGGAAACCGATGCTAAATTGGAAGCGGCTGCAGCCACCCTGCATCATCACGCCACGCCCACGGGCGAGGAAACCGAGGAAGACGCCAGCGACGAGGCCGCCGCGGTGCTTCGCTGGATGTTCGCCTTGCGGGCGACCGATCCGGCCCACCGCCAGCGGGCGGAAGAAGAACTGCGGGGGCTCGGCTTCGAGGCCTTGCAGCTCGAACTGGCGATGCAACTCACCGACCCGAACCCGACGGTTCGCCGCGAGCTGGTCGAATCGCTTCCCGCCATGCCGGGGGTCGACGCCAAGGCATGGCTTGTCTGGCTCAGTCGCGATGCGAATCCGGACGTCCGCCTGGCGGCGATGTCGGTAATGGCCACGACGGGCGATCCGAACATCTGGCGGCGGATCGAGCAGATGGCCCGCCGCGACGACGATCCCCGCGTTCAACGGCAAGGCGAGCAGTTGCTCAAAGTGCTTCAAGCCGATACGCGGACTAGTATCGGCGGGGCTCGTCCCCGAGCACAGTGATGTGCTGAGCCGTGATGTGCGATTTCTGCGCTTCGGGCATGAATCCCCGCTGGCCGTTGATGCCGACTTGCCGGTCGACGTACGGCCGCAGGTTCAAGTTCGGCGAAGGCGTGACGTAGCTGACCACGTTGCCGCGGCGATCGAGCAGCACGAAGGGGGGAGATCCCTCCTTGCGCGGGGCCACCTGCGATAGCTTTCCGCTCACGTCGAACCGTGGACCGCTCGGATCGTCTGGCCGCTCCAATCGCCCAGGCGCGGCGGCGGATGTCGTGCTGCTCGACGTGTCGAGCAAGGCGTCTTGCCGGGCCTTCAATCGGTCGAAACGGTCGATCTTATTGATCAATTGTTGCACTTGTCCGCGTTCGATGGCGGTCGGCGCGCGCCGCATCAGCCGCTCGGCCCGGAGACGCAAATCGCTGAACGACCAGGTCGTAATCTCCTCGGCCACCATCGCCGAGAGATCGAGATCGACGTCGGCCAAAGCCGTGATGAACGACTTCCGATCGTCTGCCGGCGGCCCACGCCGGGTCGCCGAGCGCGGGCTGTCGATCGGGGCATCGACCGCGTCGTCGCCATCTCCCTCGCCGCTGGTCAAGCGGATCCGGTCCGTATCCCGCGATCGCCGCGCCGCACGACGGCGAGGGCGCTCTGGTTCTTCATCGGCCGATTCGTCATCGACCAGCTCGTCTGCCGGGGGGCGGCGCGTCACATAGTCCTTGTAAACCCAGCGGAATTCGCCGGCCGGCGGGGCGATTTTAAACCACTTTGCATCGCCGCTGGCGTGCGTGTCGACCAGCTCCACCCGCTCGTTCTTATTAAGCCGCACCTGGATCACGTCGCGCACTTCGCTGAACAGGCTGCCGACGCGAGCCACCGCGCGATCGGTGTTCACCGATGCCAGTCCATCCTCGAGCAAGTCGAGCTGGCGGGCCGACACCCAACTGAAACTTTGCACCGGCGGACGGATCGCATACCAGCCGCCCGGGTCATGCCGATAGACTTCGACCGCTTCGCCGCGGCGGAGTTTGGCAGTCGGATAATAGTTTTTGCCCGGCCCGCTACGGATATAGACATCGTCGGAGCTGATGTACGCGGTGTAAGGGAACTCGGTTGCTCCAGCGCGCGTTGCCAGCAGCAGAAGCAAGAATGCCCACAAGTGTGGCCGACGCATGATCGTGCAACTCCCAACGGAACGAGAAGCGGGCGGTTTTCTGTTTTCAGCGCCGCGACTTGTACTCGATTCCACCTGGGTCGCTCAAGGGCAGAATGCCCCGGCGCGGCGATTTGAGTAGATTGCAGGGTCTGGCTGGAGCGACTGTGGTGATCGACCACGACAAGCGGGCGGGCCAGGACCGCGGGGCGGAACGCTTACACCGGCTCGACTGAGCCGGCCCGCTCCTTTTCCATTTCGACGACGTTCCCGGCTTCGTTGTATTCGACGCGGTTCATATAACACCGCATCAGCATGATGCCGCGGCCGCAGGGGCGTTCGATATTGGCCGGATCGGTGCAGTCGGGAACATGCTCGGGACGAAAGCCGGCCCCTTCGTCACTGACTCTGATCCAGAGTCGGCTGGGCGACATCTTTCCGCAGATGGCAACCTTTTTTTCGTGATCGAGCCGGTTGCCGTGCTTGATGGCGTTGCACAGGGCCTCTTCCAGCGCCATGCGGACGCTGAACACGTCGTGCGTCGACCATTGTTCCTGCTCGAGGCGATCGAGAATCTCCTCGACGATCGACTGATGGGCCCCCACCTTGCTGGGGATCACCCGCTCAAAGGTCCAAGACCAAACAGGATGAGACATATCTGCTTCCGCCGGAGGCCCTCGCCGCGCCGGGCTGTCAAAAAACAGCCAGCGCGTCCGCTTCATCGTCCTTGATGTCAAACAGCTTGTTGAGCTTGGTGATGGCAAAGACCTCGTAAATCTCGGGGCGGATGTTGCTCAGTTTGAGCTTGCCGCGATGCGCCTTCACCTTCTTGTCGAGCGTGATCAGCTTTCCCAGCGCCGCGCTGGAAAGAAACTCGACCGACGAGAAGTTCAACAGCAAATTCTTGCGGTGGTCTTCTTCGATCAACTGAAACAGTTCCTGTCCGAGCTCCTGGATGTTCGCCTCGTCGAGAATCTTGCGATCGACGAAACGAACCACCGTCACGTCTCCTACGTTCGAAACTTGCACTCGCCGGTGACCGGCCATGAAACGACTCCTGTTGATGCCTGCGCGAAAGCGCGCGTCCGCCCACCTTCGCGCTCGAAGCGCCGCAAGCTTGTATGTTAGTCATCGCCCGGGGGGTGTCAACAAACGCTCGCCGCAGGCCAATCGTCCGCCACGCCGCCGGAGGTCGCAAAAACCCCTGGCCCGTGATGGGTTTCAGCTTACGGGCTAGTCCAGGCTGATCGTGACCGTTTTGGTCTCGGTGTAGGCTTCCAGCCCCTTTTCGCCCAATTCGCGCCCCAGGCCCGACATCTTGAAGCCGCCAAACGGCGCGCCAGCATCGAACACATCGTAGCAATTGACCCACACCGTGCCGGCACGAATCGCACCGGCCAGGCGATGCGCCTTGCCGATGTCGCGCGTCCACACCGCTGCGGCTAGACCGTAGAACGTGTTGTTGGCACGCTGGATGATCTCGTCCGTATTCTTGAAACGCAGCACCGACATCACCGGTCCAAAAATCTCTTCTTTGGCGATCGTCATGTCATCGGTGACGTCGGTGAACAAGGTCGGGGCGACGAAGTAGCCCTTGTCTCCCACGCGCGAGCCACCGGTGACGCACTTGGCCCCCTCCTTCTTACCGACGCCGACGTAGTGCATGATCTTGTCGAATTGAGCCTTGTCGATCTGCGGTCCTTGCTGCGTCTGGGGATCGAAAGGATCGCCGACGCGCCGGTCGTTGTTGATCGAGGCCAGACGGTCGATGAACTTGTCGTAAATCTTGTCTTCCACGAACAGCCGGCTGCCGGCACAGCAGCATTGCCCTTGATTCAGATACAGTCCCAGGTGCGCGCCCGCCACCGCCGCATCGATGTCGGCATCGGCGAACACGATGTTCGGACTCTTGCCGCCCAACTCGAAAGTGAGCCGCTTCAGGGTTTGCGAGGCGTCGCGCATGATGATTTGCGCGGTGCGGTGTTCTCCCGTGAAAGCCACCTTGTCGATTCCCGGATGCTTCACTACTGCCGCGCCGGCCGTGGGACCGAAGCCGGGCACCAAGTTGATCACGCCGTCGGGAAAGCCGACCTTCTGAGCGATGCGGGCCATGCGCAAGCAAGTCAGCGGCGTCTGCTCCGCGGGCTTCATCACGATCGTGCAACCGGTCGCCAGCGCCGGTCCCCACTTCCACGCCACCATCAGCATCGGGAAGTTCCAGGGAATGATCTGCCCGACCACGCCCACCGGCTCCCGCTTGGTGTAGCTGAAATAGTTGCCGCGGACCGGGATCGTCTGACCATGAATCTTATCGGCGTAACCGGCGTAGTAACGCAAGACGTCGATCACCAGCGGCAGATCGCCGGCGCGGGCCTCGGAAATCGGTTTGCCGTTGTCCAACACTTCGAGCGCGGCCAGCTCTTCGGCCTCCTCCTCGATCGCGTCGGCCAGGCGATAGAGCAGCCGACCGCGGTCCCGGGCGTCCATCTTCGGCCAAGGTCCCGACTCAAACGCCTTGCGAGCGGCCTTCACCGCTCGGTCCACGTCTTCCGCGTCCCCTTCGGCCACCTGGGCGATCACTTCTTCGGTCGCCGGATTCACGGTGTCGAACGTCTTGCCGCTGGCCGCCGGGGTCCACTGCCCACCAATGAAACATTGCGTCTGGTGAATCTTCGGCTGCGCAGCGCGCTTGTTCTGGGTGATGGTTGCCATGGGAACGACTCCTGGAGTGGTTGTGCGACTGGATGGACGCGGGAAAGTTCGGACTGGAAAACACGACCGGCAGTGAACGGGCCGCGCTGGCAGCTGATTCGCTGCGATATCTGTTGTAAGCCGTTCTCTTCTCTCTGTCCCCTGCCGTCCGAGGGCCTACAAGATGGGCCGCCGTGGCCGCTCATCCGGCGAAAACAGGCGCCCGCGCCGTCGAGACGTGCCGCTGATTCGGGCGAACGACCATCGAATTTTACCCCCGGGGGACCGCTGGAGACAAGCAGCAATCCCAACCCCTTTGCTGGATCACCATGCCTGGCAGATTGGGCTCGGGGAACGATTCACACCTTGAACAAAAAGCACCAAAGCGTGATCACGCCGAGAATCAGAAAGAACAGTCCGGCCAGTGCCAGACCGATTCGCACGAACCAATTCGGCCGGAGCGCCGGCGGCAAGAGGGTGGTGTTGATGACCAGTGTGTGCCAGCAGCTGATGCCCAGGGCAAAATTCATGAAATTGGCCGCGATTTCGAACAGCCGGAGGGGGTTCGCAAACGTCATCAAGATCACGGCCAACACCATATAGCCGACCAGCACGCTGAAATAGAGGTACTTGATGTTCTTGGGATCCCAGGTGCGCAGGCGTGCGCTCGACGTCCAAAATACGTCGACCCAACGGCGCACCACGCCGTCCCCCATGCTGGCCGCCGACGGGGCCAGCACCAAGAAGCCGCAAAACAGCATCAAGTACCACATGGCAGCACCCCAGTTTTGCCCCCACGCGCTGCCCACGTGCTCTTCTACGCCGCCAGCGGTCATCACGGCCGTGGCCCAGCCGTTCACGACCGTGCCGCGGCGGAGGAATTCCACGCTCAGCATGCTCGGCAGCGCCACGCCCAGAAAACAGGCCGGCATCCATACGACCAACTGATCGCGCAGCACGTGCCGGTACCAGCGGCGGAATTTGGCCAGCGAATGCTCGTCGATTTCGAACACCATGCCGACGTGCGACAGCGAAATGTTCTGTCCGCCAACAATGCTCGGGATCGCACCCACGTGTTTGCCCATTCCCCAGCCTTGGTCGCGGGTGTAATTGCTGATCGGGATATTCGTCAATCCGCCGCCGCCGGCAATGCCGGCAAAGGCTGCCAGGATCGCGATCCCCTGGAAATCGACGAGTGGGATGGTTTCACCGTGCCACAGCGCCACCAACACGTTGTCCAGGTTGTCACCGTCACGAATGCCATCCTTGTCGAGGTCGTCGAACGTCTTTTTGCCGTCGGCCGTCTTGTGCCACGGTTCGACCACGTCGAGATGGTTGTCCTGGTCCCAGTCTTCGCCCGGATCCAACACGCCGTTGCCGTTCAAGTCTTCGCTGCGCTCGACCGGTACGGTGCCGAACTTGCCGAAGCCAGTGAAAATGTCGCTCCAGGTCGCCAGCGACGAATGAAAGAAGGCGATGAACAAGAGTACGCCGAACACGGTGACGATCTTGAAGGTCATCACCCGCTTGAGTACGTCATAGATTTTGCCGCCAAACACCAGCGGCGACATCGCCAAAAAGAAACAAAAGAAGCCCAGGCAGCGCATCAGCAGCCAGTCTTCTTCCGTCGGAGCACGTTTCAGCCACAGCGTGGCCAGCGGCGTGGCGGCGCTCGACGCCAGATACGGAATGATGCAGCCCACGTCCAAGATCATGTAGAGACCGACCCACAGCATGGGGCCGGGGAACGTGCGAAACTTGCCTGTGAAGATCGGCTCGCCGGTATAGAGCGTGTAGCGGCTGATTTCCAGGTTGTAGAACACCTGCGCCAGGATGCTGACCGTTGCCAGCCACATCAGCGCGCCGCCGTAGCGGGCCGTGACGGCCGGCCCGGCCAGCCACTCGCCGCCGCCAATCGCCGCCCCGGCCATCAGCAAACCGGGGCCCAACATGGCGAACCAATTGCGGGCTTTGAAATAGGGGGCGTCGGGCAGTTCACCCACTTGCCAACGCGGCATCGAATGGATGCCAGGCCACGGCGCTTGGGTCGCACCCTCCGCCGCCTCGTGTTCAACGGTTGCATGGGACATGGATTCGTCGCGCAACTTCGCCTGCTACCGGGCAGTCGAAGCGACCGACCGGCGCGGACGAAAACCTGTCAGAAAAAAAGCCGCTGAGAAATGGAGAACCGACCGTCCGCCTGCCCGGAGAACTTTCCGCCAAAAAATTACCAATCTCGTGTATACCCGGCCGTCCAGCCGCCGTCCACTGGCAGCAAAACGCCATTCACATAACTCGCCTCGGGCGAGACCAAAAACAAGACTGCGGCGGCAATTTCTTCCACCTCGCCCGGCCTCCCCTGCGGAATGTGGGCAATCAGGCTGGCTGCCTTTTCCGAGTACGCCCCGTCCTTGCCGTAAAACAGGCTTCGCGTGCCGTCGGTCAGGGTCGAGCCAGGGGCGACGCAGTTCGTCAGAATGCCCTGCCCTCCCAGTTCGCAAGCCATGCTCTTGCTTAGATTGATCACGCCGGCCTTGGCGGCCACGAATCCGCTCTGCAGTCGCAGCGGCACCATCCCGGCCACCGAGGCGATGTTGACGATGCGGCCACCCCCCCGCTCGAGCATTCCCGGAATCACCGCCCGGCTGCAGTGGAAAACGCCTGTCAAATCGACCGCGATGATTTTGTGCCAGTCCGATTCGTCGTAGGTGTGGACCGGACGGCGGTCTTTGGCCGTGTTGATGCCAGCGTTGTTGATGAGAATCGAGCAGACGCCAAACTCCTCACGCGATTCGCGTTCGACTTGCGCGATCCGCTCCTTGTCGGTCACGTCGGCTTTCCATCCGCGGGCGCGATAACCCTTGGCCTTCAATTCAGCGGCCGTCTCCATCACGTTCGCTTCGTTGATATCCAACAGCGCCACGGCGGCCCCGTTGGCGGCCAAGGCCTGCGCGATAGCGCGACCGATGCCACAGCCGCCTCCGGTCACCCAGGCCACCTGTCCCTTCAGATCGACTTGCATGCGTTTTCCTTTTGCAATGAGTTCATGCCGTTTCCAAACGCCGCGCCTCGACGGCGCAAGCCATTCGCCGGAATACCTCCGGCCAATCTCCGAGTGTCGTTTGGCGGAACAGCCGCATCGTGGGATACCACGGCGAATCCTCCCGCTCGAGTTGCCAGCGCCAGTCGGGCACTAATTGCAGCGCCACGAAGACTGGCACGCCCAAAGCTCCGGCCAGGTGCGCGATGGCCGTGTCCGAAGTCACGACCAGATCGAGATTCTGCATCACCGCCGCCGTGTCCATGAACGTACCGGCCGTTTCGTCCAACCGATCCGCAAGATCGACCAGCGGAAAATCAACCGCGCGAATCTGCTCGGTGCCGAAGCCTATTTGCAGACTGACGAGCCGCACATCCTCGAGAGCGGCCAGCGGAGCGAACTGAGCCAGCGGAATCGATCGCCAGACGTCGGCGAAGAAATCGCGCGATCCCTGCCAGGCGATGCCAATCCGAAAACCCTCGATTCGCGCCAGTTCTCGCCGCCAATGGGCGGTCAAGTCGGCGTTGGCAAACAGGTAGGGCACCTTGCTGGGGATCGTCGCATCGTTTGAGCCCAGCGCACCCGGCGCACTCAGCAGCGGCAGCGAATAATCGGCCGCGATCGCGGTCTTACTCTGCGCGGGGAGAAAAAACTCGTCGAAATCCCGATAGGACGAGAGCAGCGGCCGGAGCGAGTCGGGAATGGCCAGCGCGACGCGTACCCCTTGAGCTTGAAACTCCCCCGCGTAACGGATGCCTTGAATCGTATCGCCCAGTCCTTGCTCGGCGACAAGCAGAAGTGTGCGGCCCGCCAGCGGCTCGCCTCGCCACCGCGGCACGCTCGTTTTGGGCACGACTTGCCCGATCCGCAGCCGTGCTTCGTAGGCGTGCCAACCGCGCTCGTAATCGCCTTTCAGCAGCGCGCAGACCGCGACGCCGAGTTCGGCTTCGGGAAAATCGGGCCGCAGCGCGAGCGCGCGGCGATAATCTTCGGCAGCCGATTCCAGCAATCCTTGCTTGAGACGCGCGGTGGCCAGATTCTGCAACACTTCGGGATAATTCGGCCGCAGGGCCAGCGCCCGTGCGTAGCTGGCGAGCGCTTCCTCGAGCCGACCGAGATGATCCAGCATGCCACCCAAGTTGTTGTGCGCCTCGGCGAAATTGGGTTCGAGCGTCAATGCGCGCTCGAAGCAGGCGATCGCCTCCTCCGTCTCGCCCAGCTTGCGCAGTACGTCCCCCAGGTTGTTGTGCGCGGTAGCGTAACCGGGCTGCATGGCGATCGCTTGCCGGAAGCGGGCCGCGGCTTCGGCGAATTTGCCTTGGCTGGAAAGGGCGTTGCCCAAGTGTTTATGAACCTGGACGAGATCGGGGCGCAGGGTCAAGGCCCGTTCGAAATGGCTGGCTGCTTCGTCGGGCCGCCCCTGCTGACGCAGAACAACGCCTAGATTAACGAGCACTTCGGCGTAATCCGG
>DATJTR010000167.1:0-7649 GCA_035503215.1 Pirellulales bacterium | reverse complement strand
CGTTGGACCAGATCGCGGCCGAGACCGGCAAGACGGTCCCACAAATTGCGCTGAATTGGCTCCTTTCGCGGCCCACCGTGTCGAGTGTGATCATTGGCGCCCGCGACGAAGAACAATTGCGTGCCAACCTGGGGGCGGTGGGCTGGAGTCTCACGGCCGAACAGATCGCGCGGCTGGATGCGGCCAGCGCGGTGAAGCTGGCTTATCCCTACTGGCACCAGCGCGGATTTGCCGACCGGAATCCACCGCCGGTGGCGTGACCGTGGCCCAGCGCTTCCGTCACTCGGCGGTCACGCGGCAGGCCTGCAACGCGTCGTCTTCGATGAGCAGGAGCAGCGGATCGGCCTCGACGCGCGGGAGCCAGGCGACCGCGCCGCCTCCCGCTCGACCGCTCTGCTGGGCGATCGTTTTGCCTGTCAGCAGATCGATCACACAGGTGGTGCCGTCGCGCAAGCTCAAGGCCAGCCACGGCCGCTCGGCGGATGCGGACCCGCTGGCGACGGCCGCCGGAATTTCCGTCGACCACAGCGTCTTGCCTTGGGGATCTAACGCCGCGAGCGGTACTTTGCCCTGGCCGGCTCCGGCCAAGATCAAAACCGCACCCGTCTGCTGGAGATGCTGTCGCTCGCGATCCACTTCTTGCTGCGCCGCGGCAAGATTCTTTTCCAGGCCGTCACGCTGGGTTTCCAGCAGAAAGAGCAAGGCCGCGGTGGCCGGATCGCGGGCTGCCGCCGGATCGACATGAGAGCCCGTCAGTCGCGTGAAGATCTCCGGCTGTAACTCTGCCTTGCGCCGTTCGATTTTCTCGACGAGTTCGCCCCGCTGCTCGGTAAGCTCGCGCATGCCGTCGCGTGCTGCGTCGCCGATCGGCGACGCGACGGCTTGCTCGGCAATCGCCACTCTCAGCGCGGCAAGCTGTCTGCTGAGCTCCAAGATTTTGGGGTCGTTCGTGTCGCTCGCGGCCAATGAATCTTCAGGATCTGCGGCTGTTCCCGCTCGATCCACCGCCGCGTTCTTATCGCGCAGCTCTTTGAGATATCGAATCTGAATCTCTTGCTGCTGAATCCGGTGAGTCAGTTCTCTCGCATTGGCAACCGTGGCCTCCAGCCGCTCTTCGGCCAGCTTTTTTCGCAGTTTGGCCCCCTCGGAACTGCTGGCGCCGAGTTCGGCAGCCAGCTTTTTGAATCGGTCGTGCAGCTGTCGGAACTTTTCTTGATTCATGGAGTAGTTCTGGTTGAGCAAATCGCGCTGCTTGAGCCGCGTGATCTTATCGCCCGAAACGATCTCGTCCATGTACGAATCGACCACGGCGTTGACGATTTTTGGCAAATCGTCGCGCTGCCGTCCCTTGAGCGCAACGCGCATCAACTCGGCGTCGCCCGGATAATCGACGATCAGGTTCCGCTCCAGATAGCCGACGGGATCGTCTTTGTGCTCTCGCATCGTTGCCAGGTCTTGCATGTCCGGTCTGCGCACGGCGCGGCTGAGCACGAAATTGCTTTTCATGAACTGGAGCTGCGTTTTCTTGAAGATCTCGTAAGTCTGGTTGTCATCGGCGAGGTTCTTTTGGACATTCTCCAAGATCACAGGCACCGCCTTGCTCACTCTGACGAGGGCTTGGGCCTCGAAACGCAGCGGCACGAGCGCCCAAACGGAAGCCGCCGACACCCCGCCCAAGAGGATTGCGCAAGTCAGGACGAGTCCCCAACGCCGACGAGGTAACAGTAGCGAGAGCACCAGCGTGAGGCAAAATCCAGCAACGGCCGCGAACGCAATCAACATGTTGCGCTGCCTGGCATCATCGCCTTGTGGACGCGAGGCTTGATCCACCACGCGAATCCGTTGCTCGGCCTCCAGCTCAATGGTCCAATACGAGAGCTGCATGCCGACGCGCTTGATGATTGCGCGCAGATCGTCGAGCTGCGATTCCTGGCTGGCCAGATCGGCACTCTCGACGTCGAGCCTGCTGAGCGCCTTGAATTGGCGATCGACGTCTTCCTGCGTCATGGTCAGGTGCTCTTGCAATACCCGGTTCTCGGCTTCGAGCAAGGGCAGCGTGGCATCGATTTTCGTCGGCGACATGGGCCGGAGCTTGAACTCTTGGCCGTCGGCAATCATCTCGACGTCGGGCTGCACTTCTGCTTTGCGGTCTTCGATTTGCCGAACAAGCCCGTCGATTTGCCGGCGCAGCGACGCGAGGTTGGCCTGATTTCCTTTTGCCGCCGACCTGGCGTCCGCGATGGCCGCGTCCAGCTCGGCAAGCTGGGCCGCGAGGTCGGCCAGAAGTCGATCTTTGGCGAATTCGGCCTCCATCGTGGTTTCGGAAGGGGGTGTGCCGGCGGCGGCAGGGCCAGGCGACCGAGCCCTGAGCTGCAGGATTTGCCAATCCTCGCCCCGCAGGCGGTGCAGCAGATCGTTGCGGCGAACCACCGCCGCGTGCAAACGCTGACCGGCCACATCGGCCGGCTGCCAGAGTTCGAGCGTCTGGGGATAAAACCCCGGATCGATGTCGGGCAACCGTTTTCCTTCGGCCGTGAACACCGCCACTTTGCCGATCGATGCGGTCGCTAATACTTCCGGCGCGCCGTTGCCGTCGACGTCGTCGGCAGCAACACGCCAGACGTTGCCTAGATCGGAACACTTCCAGAGCAACTTTCCGCTGGGAGAGAGGACGTGCAGGCCCGTGCCGCCACCAAAGCCGATGACGACCTCGTCGAGCCCGTCGCCGGTGAGATCGGCCGCCACGACGTCGTCAACGGTCCAGCGCTGGCTGGAAGCGGTCGGTTGTACATAAGACCACAGCAACGCTCCGTCGGCGCCATGCGCTTCGATTGACGATCCCCAAACGCGGAAGGTCAGAAATTGCCCCTTGTTGTCCGCCAGAAGATTTGCCAGGCGGAGCGAACTTGCCCCATCGCCGACCGAAAGACTCGAAATCTTTTCGTTATCGCCATTCAATTCAACAACGCGGCCGCCGTACGCCAGGCCGTATGCGATCGGCCGGATCGGCGCGACAGCGACGTCGGCCCAGACTCCCTTTCGCGACCATTCGAGCTTCAGACCGGAATCGGCCGCTGCCCCGCTTGCCGACGGCCGGCCGTAGACGACATAACCGGCCGGGATCACGAATCGGAACAAGGAATCGTCGAACGGTTGGTGAAAGCGAAAGTCGCTGAGGGTAATGTGTACCGGCGCGCCTGCCGATTCCGCATCGTATTCAATGCGAACCGGCTCCTCCGTCGCATCGTCCACCCACATCGTGAAGGTACGACGACCTTCGCTAACGACGAAGCCGGTGACCTGCTTGCCCTCCAATTCCTTGTGGCCCAGTTCCCGCTCGGCCTTGTCGCCCATCTTTTTCAGGCGATCCAGCCAATCGAGAAACATCTTCCCGGCGTTCAGCGACTGGTCTTCGTGCGGCGGATAAATAATCGCGGCATGGGTCGGCTCGATGAGCCGCAGCCGCACGTCCCCCGCGGAATCGAAAACCGTCACGCTGCCATCCAGCTCACTCTGCCGCCAGCCGCTTTCGCCGACGAATTCCTTGGTCGTGATCGGCTGCGGTTGCCCCTCGAGCGAAATCTGCTGCACATACGACATCGACCGTGTCTCGCGCACCTGCTTGAGAGCCTGACTGAAAACGTCGGCAAATGCGGCGGACGAAAACTCAAACGCCGTGAGCAAGAACGCGACCAGACTGACCACCAACACCAGGCTGGCGGCCGTCGCCGTGATGCTGACGATCCGGGAACCATGCGCGAAAAGAGGCGAACCGACAGCCGGTGTTTCGAGGCTCGCCAAGGCGCGCAGCGTCGCGGCGATCAAATCCGCGGATGGGCCCAGCGGGATTGCTTCTGCACGGATCGAGGACAACGCCTGCTGCAGGTTATCATCGGGCGTCGCGTCGCTGGGCTGATTGTTCGGTTGCTGATTCATGGGCGTGGCTTCTTCGGAAAACAGTTTCAGCCTCGGTAGGAAATCGTGTCAGGGAACGTCGCCGAGCAGCTCGCGCAAACGCCGGCGGGCACGGTGGACCGCCACGCCAACGGCTCCTTCGCTGAGTTGCATTTGCTGGGAAACTTCGCGATAGCTCAGCCCGCACAAAGCATGCAGCGAAAAAATCTCCGCCTGCCGCTCAGGAAGCCGGGTCAGCGCTTCGCGCAATCGCTCCGACAGTTCCGCGGCGATGGCCCGTTGTTCCGGACTGGCTTCGCTCGATACCGCCGACTCGAGCAGTGGTACGGCAACGGCTTCCGCACCGCCGCGCCGGCCGTTCTCGCGATATCGCGCGCGGAGCCGATCGATCGCCCGAGCGGTCGCCAGATGACAGAGGACTGCCGGCCACGACCCGACGCGCTCGCGGCGCGAAAGATTCAGTGCCGCTACGAAAGTCTCTTGGAAGCATTCTTCGACGTCGGCGCGGTCGGCGAGCAAGCGCCACAACGTGCGCCACACCAGAGGACCATCGCTGGCCACGATGGTGTCCCAGTTCGTCATGGGCATTTCCGATCGACGTGTCGGGCGCGTGGGACGGGCTTCTTGCCTATTTTGCTTTCGCCGGTAGTCGAACGACCGCACGCCAAAATAGTCGCCGCAGGAGGGCCGCGTCTTACTGCCGGAAGCGAAAAAGTTGCGGGAGGTGGATCGAAGCTTCCGATACCATCCGCCGTAACCCTTGCAACCAACCAACCTTAGACGAGATCGACGGATCGTGAAAAATCCACGCCGGCGGGCGCTCGATCCCGATCCCATTTAGGCGGCGGGCTCATTCCGGCCGCAGCGCTTTTCCAAGCCGCACCATTTGGGCGTGGCTTTCCGCGCGCAGGTGACCGTTGGTCGAGTCGATCGGAACGTTAATTGTGATCGCTCCGCCGACTTCTTTGATCGCCCGCACGAAGGCGAGCAGCTCCGCGTCGCTGTAATGGCAGAAGCGATCGGGAATGGCCGGATTGAAGGTTTGGTCGATCGGCAACAGCCCGTGCCACTGCACGTTGTCGATGAATGGTCCGTCGGGCAGATAGAAGACCGGTTCTTGACCCCGCTTGCGCAATTTGCCGTCGGCCGTGGTGACGACGTCCTCCGGCGGGTAGAGAAAGTCGCGGCGGATCTTTCCAGCTTCGAGCAAATGGATCTCGCCGGCGTGGTAATCTTCGAACCGGCAGCGCGGGTTGATAGGTCCCCCCGTGCAGAACTCGGCTCCGCTGAAGGCAACGACAGCGGTCGGATTCCCCGCCCGTGCGGCCGCCAGCCAACGCTGCCAGTAATCGTCGGAGTGGGGTAGGCACGAATCGAACCACCATCCGTGATGGAGCGTGCCGAACTTGAGCGAATATTGCCGGATGAACTCGAAGTAGCGCTCCAAGTATGCCTCGCCCCGAGGACCGAGCTGGACGGCCGGATCGGATTCGGCGGGAAAATACAAAATCAGCCGCTTGCCGAGCGTTTTTAGGCGCTGGGCGATTTCCATCACGACGTCCCGGCGCGGAGTATGGCCGGGCGTAACGGCGTCGAACACCGGATTGGCGCTCGCGAGAAAGCCCGACTGCTGACCGAGCGTAAGAATCAGCCAGTCGGCGCCGGTTTCCTGGAACTGGCCGACAAACGTGTCGAGGTCGAACTGGTCGGCCAGTCGATTGAGATCGTCGGTCTGCTCGGCGGCCGTCGCCCCGGCAGGTTGCGGCAAATAGTGCGTCATCACGCCGAAGGAACCCTCGGCCATCCAAGCGGCAGGGTTGGGCGTGCCATCCGGACGCTGCGTTTGGGCCACTGGCTCGGCCGAGTAAAGCAGCGTGCAGGCAGAGTTCGCAAACGCTAACAACAACCATGCGGTCAAAATCGTGCGGTAAGACATCGTAGGTGCGAGCGGGGTGGAGGCGGGTGGGAAACTGCAGGTGGGCGCCGCTCTAGCGGCTATGGCCGAACGGAGGCGACGAACGTCTCGGGCGTGCCGTCGGCGGGATTGACGAAGATGATGTCCTTGGGGTCGCGACGCGGGGTGTCGACCGAAAGGAAAATGATCGGTCCTTCGAGAAAATCGGGCATGGCGTGCACCGTACCACGCTGGAAAAACATCAATTGGCCCGGGCCGAATTCGGCCTGCGTGCTGGGATCCTTCATCCAGAACGTGCCGCGTCCCGAAAGCACGTAAAGATACTCGTCGCTCTTCGCGTGATAGTGCGGCGGCGTGGGCCGATAGACCCGAAAGACGCGCGCGCTGGCCGACTCGCGATTGGTCAGATAATGGTCGAGCAGCATCGTGCTGGCCGCGTCGGGAAACGACGCCGCGATGGCCGTGACGTCGAAGATGCCCGTGTCGTCGGTAGTGATCTCGGGACTCATATTGTTCTCGATGCGGATATGCCACGTCGCTAGGGTGCCAACGGAGAATTGTAATCTAAACGGCACGCGGCCGGCCAAGTTACCCGGCCGCGCGCCGGCGCCCCGCGATTAAACTTGCCCGGTACCCCCGTCTACGAACAGCTCAGCGCCGGTCACGTAGCTACTGTCGTCGGAAGCCAAAAACAGCGCGGCCGTGGCAATCTCATTGGCTTCTCCGAACCGTCCCATCGGCACCGACTCGGCCACGCCGTGGGCAATTTCGTCCGGCAGCGTGTCGACCATGGGAGTTTTGATCGGGCCAGGGCTGACCGCGTTGACGCGAATCTTGCGGCCCTTGAGATCGGCGGTCCAGCAGCGGGCGAACGAGCGGACCGCCGCCTTGGTCGCGCTGTACACGCTCGACGCCGGAAATCCTTTTTGACTGACGACCGAAGCGGTGAGGATGATCGAGCCGCCATCGGGAATCAGAGGGAGCGCCTTTGGCACGGTGAACACCAATCCCTTGACGTTATTGATAGCTAGGTTGCAAATGGGCTCGTTGCACAACCTCAAACGCCCTGTTTTCAGGGCTTCCATTGGTCGCCCTTCGGCCCATTTGCCGCCACGGACTCAATAATGTCGAAAAGTTTGTCGTAATGTTCCTCGGTGATCGAGCCGAGCGGCACGTTCTCCAGCACCCCGGCATTGGCGAAGAGTACATCGATACGTCCCTTTTGCCGCTTCACCTCGAAATACAGCCGGTCGAGGTCGGCCAGCCGGGCAACGTCGCCCTGAATCGCCGTCACGTTCGAGCCGATTTGCCTGGCCGCGGCAGCCAATTCGCTTTCCCGGCGGCCGGTGATGAACACATGCGCTCCTTCGGCGGCAAACAGCCGCGCGGTTGCCAATCCGATACCACTGTTGCCCCCCGTGACGACGGCGATCTTGCCTGCAAGTTTGCTTCCCCTGTTGCAAATCCCCTAAAAACGAGGTTTGAGCGATCAGAGCTCGCCGACCGGATCGGACGATTCTACGCGGGCCGGCGTGGCACGACGAGTTTCGCCACCAGGATCTGAACCGTTTCACCGAATTGATTGCGGGTTTCTCCTCGGACGCTCACGATGCCCCGGTCCGCGCGCGAACGCGAAGCGCGGACGCCGACGATCTCGCATTCAACCTGCAACACTGCTCCCGGCCGCGTCGGTTTGGGCCAGCTACATTCTCCTCCCGCACCGATCAAACCACCGGCGATCGGCAATCCGCCCTCGACCATCAACCGCATCGTGATGGCCGCGGTGTGCCAACCGCTGGCCACCAGTCCCCCGAAAAAG
>DATJTR010000166.1:0-6451 GCA_035503215.1 Pirellulales bacterium | reverse complement strand
TCGTATGTGGACGGTGCGGCGGTGCGATGGAGGCTGGTTTCACGACCGCCATCGGTTTGATCGGCGGTCGAGAGTTCGCCGCCGACGAAGCGCGCCTCGTGTTTGTCGTTTCGGGGGATCGAACGTCGGCGAACCCGATCGGGGCGTTTCGCCAGGGGCTCGCGGGAACACCGGGCAACCGAGCCTATTCGATTTCCACAGCGCGGTGTCCGGCTTGACGGCGGCTCGAGTTATACGCCATCGACCGCTGTGTCGGATGATCGGAGAGCTGGAAAGATCATGCCGCTAAGATCAACAGCGGCTGGCCCAGCGATTTCGAGCGGCGAAGAGTTACGGGCCTTGGGCTGAATCGCCCTGGTGGCAGAAAGGCGTGATGAATGGCGAAAAAACCGGTCGGCGTCACCGATGCGGAATTGGCGGTGCTCAAGGTGCTGTGGGCGCGGGGATCACTGTCGGCCAAGGCGATCACCGAAGCAATCTATCCTGACGGCGCCGAAAGCGAGTTTGCCGCGGTCCATTCCTTCTTGCAGCGGCTGGAAAAGAAGGGCCTGGTCGCACGCGACCGGAGCGAGTTCGTGCACATGTTTTCCGCCGCGGCCTCGCAGGCCGACGTTCTCGGCCAGGAATTGCAAACGCTGGCCGAGCGGCTGGGGGGCGATTCAATCGCTCCCTTGATCATGCAATTGATCGACGAAAGGCGACTCAGCCGTAAAGAGGCGGCCGAGATCCGTAAGCTGCTCGATAAATACCCGAAATAAGAGCGAGCCCTCCGATGAACGAGCTGTTCCTGTTTGCCGCTCAGAACATGCTGCTGGCGTTGATACTGGCCGCGTTGGTTCTCATGCTGACGCGCTTTTGGCGTCAACCGGCGGTCGCTCATCTCTTGTGGCTGTTGGTTCTGGCGCGGCTCGTCATGCCGCCCATAGTGAGTGTTCCTTGGCCCAATCTCGGGAAGGTTCTGCGGCTCGCCGATTGGGCACGACCGCCGGCCGCGACGGCGGTCCGCACCGGCGACCCGACTTCGCCAGCCGCCAGTGGGCTGAGCGAAGCACCTGTCGCGGCAGTCCCGCTTCGGGGTGCCGACCTTGCAGCTGAATCCACCGGTTCCTCGGTCGCCGATCGTGCGCTTGCTCTGGTGGATCGTGCGGCGGCGCCGGCCGTGGCGGATCCGCTCATTCCGGCGGCCACCTCGCGATTCTGGATTGGGCTGCCCGCGCTGGTGCTCTCGATTTGGCTGGGCGGTGCGCTACTGGGCGCACTCATGGTCCTCACGCGCATCGCGCGCTTCGAGCGGTTACTGGCCGGAACGCTGCCCGCCTCGATGCCGCACCGGGAGCTCACTGCCCGGCTCGCCGCCACGCTTGGCCTGCACCGAGTGCCGGCGGTGCGGTACGTCGAATCTGCCCAGGTGCCCTTTGTGTGGTTTACCGGCCGGCGACCGACAATTGTTTTGCCGCGGCAATTGATGCTCGAGCTCGACGAAGAGCAAACCGCGATGATTCTCGCCCACGAGCTGGCTCATTTGCGCCGCCGCGATCATTGGGTGCGGCTGTTCGAGATGCTGGTCTCGCTGGCTTACTGGTGGAATCCGCTGGTTTGGTTCGTGCGGCGGCAACTCCATGCCGCCGAAGATTTGTGCTGCGACGCCTGGGTCCGTTTGGCGGTACCCGATCGCGACTGGCGATACGCCGAGGTTTTGTTTCAGGCGGCCCAGTCGATCGGCCCCGCTCGCCTCGGCTCTCGACTGCAGCCGGCGAGCTCCTTCCTCCATTCTCAAATGCTGAAAGCGAGGATTGAAATGATTCTGGGAAACCGCATCTCGCCACGCGTCTCCGCCAAATCACTTCCGGTCGTCGCGCTCGTGGGGCTGTTCTTGCTCCCTTCGCTCTCTGGCATTGCCCGCCAGGAGGCACTTGCCCAAGACGAAGTAAAATCCGCGAACGATTCAGCCGCCTCCGCAGCTCCCTCGCCGGAAAAGGTGCAAGCGTCCGCCGCTGAGCCGCAGGCAGCTTCTGCGCCGTCTGCCGACCAACCGCAGTCCGCGGCTCCCGCGGAGACGACTCCCAAAGCGCCCTCTTCCGCCGACCTGTCGCCCGGCGAGTTTCCCCACCTGGTGAAATTCGAGCAAGGAGCGAGCAAGTTTCTCGATGGGGACAAGATCACGATCGAGGAAGTACGCGGCACTGCTGCCACGATGACGCCGGGCAATGTCTACCGGATCAAGGGGACCTACACGTTGGCCTCGCACGATCGCGCCCGCCTGGCCGCCTCGACGACGGCCAAACATGCCAAAGATGGAATGGGTTCGTGGCTCGACGTGCAGACGGCGGAAATCGACAAAGGCAGCGGCAACTTCACCTTGTATTTTCCGATGTGGTCCGAAGGCTGGCCGCACGTCAGCTTCTATCCATCCGGAGGCGGTATCGAAGTGACTCGCATGGGCGCGGGGGAGGAGCGGCAGGCGCTGCTCAATGAATTGAGCGCGCGGCAAGAAGCCGTTGCTGATCTCTTGCGCCAGCTCGACGCTCAATCCGACAAATTGGAAAAACACATGGTTGCCTTCAAACGCCAACTTGCAGCGCTCGATCAAAAACTGGCGTCCGCCACGAAAAGAGCCGGTGAATCGTTCGATTTTGGCGGCAGCTATTTCGGCACTGGCGAGTCGGTGCTTAGACAGTGGTGGGACAGCGAAAGGAAAACGGCGGCCAAAACCGATGCTCCCCCGAATTCTCTCTTTCCCTACTCCGTTCCCTTCGATCAGGGAATGACCAAGTTCCTGGCGGGAGACTCGATTACGATTCTCGAGGTCCGTGGCACTTCCGACACCATGACGCCGGGCAATTTGTATTGGATTCGCGGCACCTACAACCTGGCCTCGCACGAGGGAGCACAACTGGCCGCTTACGTCACGGCCACCGATCCGGCCAACGCACGCAGCCGCTCGCTCCGTTCGCAAACGATGCCGATCGTTCGTGGCTCGGGCGGCTTCACCCTGTTCTTGCCGATGCCTTACCCAGGCTATCCGCATGTCAGCTTCTACGACACCGGCAGCGGCGAAGGCTTTGGCGGCAACTATTTCGGCACCGGCCAGTCACTGCGCAAATAGCGATGCTCAGTCGCAGGCAAGTCGTCGGCGTCATCGCTGCCAGTGCCGGAGCCGGCGTCTTCATGGGGCTGCGCAGCGCGACTGCTTCGCTCGTCGCCCGCAGCCTCCTCGCCGGACTGGGTGGCGCTTGCCTGGGAGCTGGCATGTGGATTGCCATCAGTCGCGCTCGCCCGGCACGTCAGCAAAATGACGACGGTGATCGTCGGCAAGATTGAGCCGGCGGAAAGAATCTCTGCCCCTATTCGCTTGCCGCCCGGTTCTCCGCGATGACCCGGGTCAGTTCCCGCTGCGACAGTGCGGAGACCCGTTCCAGATAGTCGCAGATCAACTGCAGGTCTTGGTCGCTGTACGATTCCAACAGTTCGACGTAGGCCCTCCCCACCGCCTCGTACTTCGGCACCAGCGGCTCGACCGCCTCGGGCCGAGGGCGAATGAACACTTTGCGGCGATCTCGGTCGTCGCGCCGGCGCTCCACGAACCCGCGCTTTTCCAGTCGGTCGAGAATGTGGGTCACCGCCCCGGTCGTCAGCCCGGTCATCTCCGAGAGCCAGCCGGCGGTCACGGCGTCGGCGGGCCCGCGTAGCACCAGGTCGAGGCACTTGGTGTCGGTGGCGTTCAGCCCGACGCCTTGGGCAATGGCCTGGTGCAAGAACACCGTTTGGGTGCTCATCACCCGGCCCAGTTCCCACAGGCGAGCCATCACGCCTTGCCGGCTGCCGTGGGCCGCGGCGGCCTTGCTCCGCGTCTTTTTCCCGCCCGCCGGAGGCCGACCCGTTTTCGGGGTTGACATGAAATACCTGCAAAAATAAGATACTGCACTGTTAAGATTATAGTCGATTTGGCGTGCAGCAAGGAGCAGTCTATGCAGACCGACAGCAAACGCACAAAGCCCTATCGCGGCATCGGCATGGAAGGCTGGATGGCCCGCTGGTATACCCGCACCCGGGGTCACGACCTGGCCGATTTTCGCCAGCAGGCCCAAGCGGTCGCCGGCCGGCTGCCGAGCGGCGCCCGGGTGCTCGAAGTCGCCCCCGGCCCGGGATTCTTCGCGATCGAGCTTGCCAAACTATCCGATTGCTCGGTGACCGGGCTGGATATCAGCCACACGTTGGTCGAAATCGCCACGGCCGGCGCTGCGGCGGCGGGGGTCCGCGTCGATTTCCGCCAGGGGAACGCGTCGGCGATGCCGTTTGCCGCCGAGTCGTTCGATTCTGTTTACTGCTCGGCCGCGTTCAAGAATTTCACGCAGCCGCTGGCCGCTCTCGACGAAATGCACCGCGTGCTGCGCCCGGGCGGCGAGGCCTTGATCGTCGACCTGCGCAAGGATGTGTCGCTGGCCGAAATCGATCGCTATGTCCGCAGCAGCGGCCGCACGCGATTCGACGCTTGGATGACTCGCTGGGCCTTCCGCAGCTTCTTGGTCCGTCGGGCCTACACGGTCGAGCAAATCAATCGCCTGGCGGCCGAGAGCCGCTTTGGCGGCTGCCAGATCACGCTCGGCCCCATCGGCTTCGAAGCCCGACTGACCAAGCCGCGAAGTTAGCGCGACCCCTTGGCCACCCGCCGTGGGCCAACGACCACGGCGGGTGGTCGACATTTCTCCGCCGGCTCTCTCGCGTCGGTCGCCTGTCTCGCTACAATCAAGCGCAGCCCATAGGGCGATTTTCACTCGGGGCAATCCTCTCTCTCCAGTGGCCGTGGATCGGAGGTGACGAGTGTCGAACGCGGTTCAACCATCAGGCTCAAGCGGATCCGCGCCTCCCGCTCCCGCTTTTTCTCGGCTGGCGATCGTCGCGGTCCTGCTGGCCGCCGTGGTGGGCACGTTTCTCTGGCTCGGCGGCTGGCTGACGCCCAACGCCCTGACCCCGGAAGAATTCGTCGATGCCTTCGAGCACTCGGCTGGCGTTCATCCCGGCTTTCGCCGCAATCACGCCAAGGGCGTTTGCGTCAGCGGCTTTTTTCTGGGCAATGGCGAAGGCCTACGGCTGTCGAAGGCTGCCTTGTTCGCCGCCGTGCGCACGCCGGTGATCGGCCGTTTTTCGCTCGGTGGCGGCAGCCCCGATCAGGCCGACGCCGCGGCGACGGTTCGTGGGTTGGGTCTGGAATTCACCCAGCCCGATGGCCAGATGTGGCGCATGGCGATGATCAATCTGCCCGTTTTCCCGTTCAAAACACCGCAGGCCTTTTACGATCAGTTGGTCGCCTCGGCCCCCGATCCTAAAACCGGCAAGCCCGACCCGGCCAAAATGGAGGCCTTCGCGGCCCAGCATCCCGAGACCGTGGCGGCGTTAAAGATCGTGCAAAGTCAGCCCCCCGCCGCCGGCTTCGCCGACAGCACGTTCCGCAGCCTGCTCGCCTTCCGCTTCCTGAGCGCCAGGGGCGTCTCGACGCCGGTCCGTTGGATGTTCACCCCCGATGAGACCAAAAAGCGGGCCGCCGATTCCGCGCCGGCCGACGCGGGCGAAAAGCCGACCGACCAAAACTTTCTGTTCGATGCTCTGATCGCCGCCATCCACCGTGGGCCGCTGCGTTGGCATTTGATCATCATCGTCGGTCAGGACGGCGATCCGACGGCCGACCCCACCCTCCCCTGGCCGGCCGACCGCGAGCAGATCGATGTCGGCACGCTCACGCTCGATCGGGTCGAAAGTGATGAAACCGGTACGGCTGCCGGGTTGAACTTCGATCCGCTAGTTTTGCCCGACGGCATCGAGCCTTCCGACGATCCACTGCTCAGCGCCCGCTCGGCCATTTATTCGCAGGCGTTTACTCGGCGTGCCGGCGAATCGCCGCCGCATCCGGCCGTTACCGCGGCCGAAGTGAAAGGCGTCGAAGCCCACGCGGCCGAGGAGAAAAAAGGAGACTGAAATGTCGAGCCCGGCAAATCCTGGCTCCGCTGCCAGTGATCCTCCAAGAGTGTTTGCTCTGTCGTCGCGGCTGCTGCACTGGTTGATGGCGGCGATGATTTTGGCGATGCTGGCGATCGGTTTTGCGATGGTGGTATCGCTGGCCGATTACCACCGGCTGGTTTCGATTCACCGCCCGCTGGGAATCGCCATTCTGGTGTTGGCCTTCATCCGCTTCGTGAACCGGCTGTTTCACCCTTTGCCGCCGTTTCCCGCCACGATGTCGTCGCAGGAACGACTGATCGCCACGGCCTCGGAGTATTTGATGTACTTCTTCATGTTCGCGCTGCCGCTGGTTGGTTGGGGCATGCTTTCGGCGGCCCGCTATCCGATCGTGCTGTTCGGACCGATCCATTTGCCCTTTATCTTGCCGCACGACCTGGCCTTGCACGCCCTGCTGCGTCGGCTGCACACGATTTTGGCCTACGCGTTTTTCATC
>DATJTR010000165.1:0-8510 GCA_035503215.1 Pirellulales bacterium | reverse complement strand
GCGGCGCTTTACAAGGAGGCCGAACCGCTGGCCCGGCCCGACAAGCAAAACCAGTCGGCCAAGCCGGCGGCACTCGAAGACTTGCACCGGGCGATGGGAGACGCGCTGGTGGCCTCGGGGGCCGCCGAAAAGGCGGCCGCTCCCTATCGCCAGGCCGAAGCGCTGGCCGAAACGCCGATTCCCCCCGCGGTGCGAGCGGCCAAGATCGGGGCCTATCCGGAAAACCTCTCGCAGCAAGTGAGTGGCAAAAACCTCGACGAGGCCGCGGCCGTCGTCCGCGAGTGGATCGACGAGTTTCCGGCCGACCAGGTCCGCGGCAATTCGCTGTTCTGGCTCGGCAAGGTCGAATTGGCTCGCGGCAAGGCCGCCGCCGCGCTGCGGCCCTTGGCGTTGGCTGTCACGCTGACGGAAGGCTCCGACGTCGAAGCCGAAGCCCGCTGGCTGCTGGCCGAAACGTATCACGCGCTTGGCGACGGAGCGAAGCAGCGGCAAACGCTCGAAGCCCTGGTTGCCGCCGGCATCGCCGGTCCCTACCGCGACAAAGCCCTGGCGGCGTTGGGGAGGAAATGATGCGACGCCTTCTCTGTTTCCGGTCGTCGATTCGGTGCCTGGCGTTTTCGCAGGCGCTCGTCGCGGCAGTCGCCTGGGCCGCGCCCCCGGTCACGGCCCCCACGTCCGACAGCGTCACGATCGAATCGCCGCCGGCCGGGGCGGTCAATCTGCTCGCGAACGGCGACTTCGAAACGCCCAATGCCGCCGGCGACGGACCGGCCCATTGGCAGCCGCTCGACAACCTGGTGTTTCACTGGGTGCGCGATTCCGATCCCGCCCGCGGACGCGTCATGCGCATCGAGACCGACGTCGGCCAGCCCCAGGCCTACGCCTGGTGGAAGAAGCTGTTTCAGGACAAAGCTCCGCTCCGCGAGGCCCCGGTCAAGATTCCCGACACCGGCTACAGTTCGATCGGTGGGCTCGACGGCGGATTCTACGCCTCGGATTTGATTCCGATTCGTGCGGGCGGGGCGTACAAGGTGTACATCGACGCGAAAGGCCCCGTCTCCAAGGTGTTCATTCGCGGCTACGAGAAAGAGGTGCCCCTGTCGTTCGGCGACGAGCAGCCGGCCGTGCAGGAAATGTTTGCCACCGCGCGCGGCGAGCCGAGCCTGACTCCCGAGGGCAAGGCACGCAAACATCGCCTTCGCTATGCTTATCAAACCTGGTTCGCCGTCGGCGGCTCGGACACCTGGCAAACCTACACGCATCGCCAGCCTCGACATCCCAACGGCCGCGAGCTGACCGAAGACGTGCGCTGGATCCGCATCCAGCTCTATCCTTACTGGCCTCCGGCGGCCTACGAGTTCGACAACATCCGCGTCATCGAAGTGCCCGCTCTCGATCGTCAGGGCAAGCCCGCCGCCGACGAAGCCGACGTCGAAGAAGGCAAAGTGGTGAAGTAGCGCGTCGGCTGGGCATTTAGCGCAAAGCTAACGAAACCGAAAGGTGCCGCGCAGACCGCGCCAAGAAAATCGACAGCCCGCCCCTCCCAATCATCCGGGGCGTTTGACGCGAAAAGCTTGATCTTTTTGCGTTGGGTGATGCCTGAAGTCATGAATGCGGCGGGTGCCGTCCGGCCTCAGTCGGGTGGGCCGCATCCTGCGTGCGGCGAGTGTCGTAAGGTTTGGGCCCCTCTCGTGCCGACGAAATGATTGACAGTCCCGGCGACGAAAACTAGCATCTATTTAGCGCAGGCGATGGGGTTCGCCTTTAACCGCCGGTCTCTGCCGGCTAATGACTCCTACTTGGAAGGGACCTACCTTCGAGGGGGAGTTTCTTGGATGCTCACCACCGCGGGAAATTACCGTGGCCTTTCACTTGAGCACCGTCCAATCAAGCCAACTGCTTTCTCTCCGTGTCGCGCTATGACCAGATGCAATCATCCCCCCGTGTTACGTAACACCGGGCCACGCAAACGTAGCGGCATGGTGGCGAAGACCCATTGCCTCGAAAGGCACCTCGACGATACCTTCCTGGCGGCTGTTCGGCAGGGGAATGCGTGACTCTTGGTGAAAGAGCTATGCCAATTCTAAAGACATACAAACCGAAGCGAAGGATCGTCTCCGAGCCTTCGCCGCAAGAGAGACGGATCATCTGGTCCTTGGTTTCCGCGCCGCTGGTCTTGTGGGCCTCGAACGCGACTCGCCTGGCCGCCTGCGCGGTCGCGGTGGTCTCGGGCGTGGCGATGGGCGTCTATTCGCACGACGACAAGGACGAAGCGGCCGCGCATACGGCCGCCCCGGTTGACGTCAGCGTCATCCGGCCCGAAGAGCGGAACCTCACCCGCATCGTCAAGCAGCCCGCCTTCGTGGAGCCCTACGAGCGCACCCCGATCTACCCCAAGCTGGCCGCCTACGTGAAGAAATGGCACGTCGAAAACGGCGTCGCGGTCAAGCGTGGGCAAGTCTTGGCCGATCTGTTCGTCCCCGCCGCCGAGGCCGATCGCAAAGCCGGCGAGGCGTCCGGCACGGTCGATGAGCAAAAGGTCGATCAGGCGAAGTGGACCCTCGAGCTTGCCACCGTCGGCGTGCAGGCCGCCGAAGCCGATCTCCGTGCGGCGAAGGACGCCTGCCTTCAATGCGATGCCGAAGTCACTCGCTGGGAAGCGGACATGAAACGCTTGCGCAGCGAAACTCAGCCGGGCGCGGTCGATTCCCAAACAGTCGATCCCCAAACCGTGGCGAGCTCGGAGAACCAGCTCCACGCCAGCTCGGTTGCCCGCGACGCTGCCAAGGCCTCCCTCGCCAAGGCCCAGGCCGAGCTGGAATCGCGGCAAGCGGCGCTTCAGGAAAACGAATTCGCCGTGAAGGTCGCCACGCAAGCCGCCCAGGCCCACCTCCAAATCGCCTGCAGCGAATCGAACCGGGCGCTGGGCTCACCGGGCGATCTGAAACTGTATGCTCCCTTCGACGGCGTCGTCCTGTCGCGAAACTTCGGCAACGGCGAGTTCGTCATGCCGGCCGCCGGCGATATGGCGGCCGACGGCCGGGAAGAGAATGGGTCGGTTTGCGGCGCCGCACCGGCCTGCGTGATCGGCCGAGCGGACGTGGTTCGCGTGTTCGTCGACGTTCCCGAGCACGACGCCCGGTTCGTCGAAGTGGGCACCAAGGCCACGGTGCTGGCCGAGACCTTCTGCGATCAGCCCATCGTCGCCACGGTCACGCGCATCCTGCAGTCGCCGAGCGGGAAGAGCGGGGCGGTGAGGGCCGAAATCGATCTGCCCAACAACGTCTGCGGCATTCCAGCCGACCTCCCGCTCGAGGAGCGCGAGGCGTTGGCCCTCGTGAAAATGCCTCCGACCGACAACCAAATCTTGCCGGGCATGTACGCCCACGGCGAAGTGATCATCGAGCGGCCGCACGTCCTGACCTTGCCCTTCTCGGCCCTGAGCTACGTCGGCAACAAGGTTTACTGCTGGAGCAGCGAGCATGGCAAAGCGGTTCGCACCGAGGTGCAAACCGGCGTCACCGATGGCCAATACGTCGAAGTCTTGAGCCACCGTCAGCAACGCCCCCAGAGCGCAAGCGCCTCGTCCAACCTCGCCGATCAGCCGGCCGACGAGGTCGTGGCCAGGCTCGATAACGGCGCTGCTTGGTCCCCCTTCACCGGCGGTGAAGAAGTGATTCTGGGCGACGTTTCATCGTTGACCGATGGGGCTCCGGTGCAGATCCTGACCGCGGTCAGAGATCAAGAGGCGCACAACCAAGAAGCACACGGCGCCGACACCGAAATGGCTCGCGTCCCGACCCGGCCCTTGCACTAATCCCGGTCGGCGTTTGCCTGGCGCCGCGGCGTGGGCATGGCACCGCCCGCGAGATCGCCCCTGTTTCTCGATCGCCGGCGCGAACCCATCTCTCGGCGCGCCCCTCTTCTCCGCATCGCCGGCGACGCCGCCTTTCTCGGCTGGCCGCAGTCCTCGACGCGATGCGAGACGCTGATGGACCCGCCGCAGTTCACGATTCGACTCTTTCAAGACTCCGACGAGCCGGGCGTCGTCGACTTATGGAATGCCGTTTTTGCCTACACCGCGCCGCACAATGATCCCGCGGTCAGCATTCGCCGCAAACGTGCGGTGCAGCCAGAACTTTTCTTGGTCGCCGAAATCGCCGGCCGCATCGTCGGCAGCGTGATGGGCGGCTACGACGGCCATCGCGGCTGGATCTATTCGCTGGCCGTCAGCCCCGCCCAGCGCCGTCGTGGAATCGGCGCTGCCCTGATGAAGCGCGTCGAATCCGAGCTCGCGCGGCTCGACTGCCCGAAGATCAATCTACAAGTGCTGCGGGCGAACGCCGCCGTGGTCGATTTCTATCGCCGACTGGGCTACGCCGTTGAAGATCGACTCAGCCTGGGCAAGCTGACCGATGGCGGCGCGCGTTGAGGCGCCCGCTTCGATTTGATCCGGCCTGCGCCCCCCCGTGCGCCAAGCGCGGAGCAATGATTTTCCTGCGAGACGAATTCGTTCGTCTTCGCTGAAAAAATGCATTGACGGCTCGCATACGCGTCCATTGTCCCCCATGTGGGTGCACGATCGGCGCCTCACAGTTTGCCGCGCTTCGGCAGCTTGCCCCACGTGTTTTTTGGGGCTCTGACGCACCTCTCGCGGGTGCGCGAGCACGAAGCAGCGTTTGCAACCAAAACCGGCGTCACCGGCCTGCAAACCCTCTCTGGCCGCTCATGGCACAGCGGTTGCTTAAGAAACCGCCGTCGCACGAAAGAACTCTCCGGAAAACGGGGGGTGCGTTCGTTCGGCAGCGTGGATCGAGGAGTTTCTTGCACCGGTCACGCGCATGCGCGCGCCCGGTCAAGCAGTCGGCGGCGCACGCCGCAGCCGCAGTGTGTCGATGCGATTTCGGCACTCCGCGGTGCGGCGTCGCCTCGCGGCACAGCGTTCCAGGAAGGGAGGGATCAACGGATGGCCACTCACATTCAAGAAGCACTCGGAGAAAAACTCGAACCTGTCGATCGGGAGCCCGAGGCACCAGCCCAGCGCCCCGCCGTCGAATTTTCGCCCGCGGGGCTTCCCGCAGATCGTCATGGTGCCAACCTTCACACTGCCGATCGTCCCAGTGCCGATCTTCAAGCTGCAGAGCTCCCCGCCGTGTTGCGGACGGCAATCCGCTCGTTGCCGCCGCTGGTTCCGACCCATGGCGCCGTGCAGGTCGAACCGCCGGTCCCGCACGCGCCTTCGAGCCACTGTCCGGGCTGCGAGAACCAGCACGCCCAGCGCGTGCCGGTGATCTTCGAGGCTCTCATGGCGCAGATCCGGTCGCGCCGCCCGAATAGCGGCGCGGTGCGCGTTGGGGCAGTTTTGTGGGGCACCTTTCCCGGTGTGGGAGCAAAGCTGTCGCTCGCCGGCGATCAGCATCAACTTGCCCGGCGGCTGGCGCCCCCCGTGATCGACTCGACCAATCTGGTCGAAGCCGGCCGCTCCCGCGTGGCCGCCGCCGGGGGCGGTGCACTGGTCGCCTTCCTCGTCGTGATGATCCCGCTCGTCGTATGGAGCCATCCGGCACCCGCCGGGCCGGAGGGGCCGTCGCCGGGTCCGACCCACCTTCCCTCGTTCGAGACCGCGCTGGCGATCGCGGCACTGTTCGGTTTGCCGCTTCTGGTGTTTGCCAAAATTTCTTCCCGCTACGACGCGCACATCGACCGGCTCCGCCGGGCCGAGTGGGAGGCGTTCGATCGGCGCAAGCAAGCCTGGAAGAGCAGCTTCTTCTGCCACGCCTGCGGCAAGATCTTCCATCCCTCCGGGCGCGCGGAGTGACGGGCCTTGCATGACTGCGGCAATCAGATTGCCCACCACACGGCGAATCGGCAGCCGGCGCCGCCGGGATCAAGAAAAGCGAATCGACCGCGCTGCCGATCCGCACGGCCTGAGAACGGCCGAACGCAACAAAGAGCGGGAGACGAGACTCGAACTCGCGACATCCAGCTTGGGAAGCTAGCGCTCTACCAACTGAGCTACTCCCGCTTGTCTCACTGGCCCATTTAGTCTAGCACCCGCCGCCGGGGCTGCAAGTTGCCGCCCACGATTGTGCCGCTTGCGGCTCACTACCGGGCGGAAGCATCGGCGGGCCGGCTACGTCGCAAACGGGCGGGAATCTTCTGGCAGGGCATTGCCTTGCCACCCGCGAGTCGCGATCCTATCGGAACACGTCCCCCTCGGGCGCGAGCCGCCTCGCCCCCGCCACCCACGTGATCGCATGCGAGGAAAACGAACATGAATCTCCACGAGCTGATCAAATACTCGATCGACATGACCGCCCAGA
Organism: Pirellulales bacterium; assembly: GCA_035503215.1. GTDB lineage: Bacteria > Planctomycetota > Planctomycetia > Pirellulales > PALSA-1355 > DATJTR01. The sequence continues at coordinate 2,187 of DATJTR010000165.1, read as the reverse complement.
TCTGCATGCAATCGATCGACGATCTCAGCGACGGCGAACTCTTTCACCGCCCCGACCCGGCCTGCAACCACATCAATTGGCAGCTCGGGCATTTGATCGTGGCCGAGTACGGACTGATCGCCAAGGAGTTTCCCAAGGCGCTGCCGGAACTGCCGGCCGGCTTTGCCGATCGTTATACGAAAGAGACGGCCAAGCTCGACGACCCCAAGGCGTTCGCCACCAAGGCCCAGCTTTTGGAAGTACACCACAAGCAGCGGGCGGCCGTGCTGGCCGCGTTGGAGAAAACGAGCGAAGCCGAGCTGGGCCGCAAGCTCGAAGGCTGGACCCCGACGGTCGCGGCCCTGTTCGATGCCGCCGCCGGCGCGCATTGGATGATGCACGTCGGGCAGTGGGCCGTCGTCCGCCGCCAGCTCGGCCGCCCGCCGATGTTCTAAAACCGGCATTTGCGCCGAAAGACCGCACTCGCACCGCGCACGACGGGCCAGTCGGCCCAGTACGCGGCCATGCGCACCGCTCCTTCAGCGCGGACAAACTGCCAGCGTCTCGACGAGCGCGCCCTCCAGCGGCGCGGGCGCCGCGATCGGCAAGCCCGGGCGCTCCGACACCGCGCGGCCTTCGATGTCCGCTGCGGGCGTCGCTGGGGGCAGGGCATAACTGGCTAGCAGTTCGCCGAGAATGTCGCCAATCGGACGTAGCGAGCCGGTCCGCTCGGCGGCGGTTGGTCGGGCATCCCACGCGCGGTTCGTGCCGGCGTCACGATCGCTTGGGTGGCATCTGGCAATCATCGGGAAGGCCTCGCCGCGGGAAAATTGGAGCTAAAAAACGTCCCATCGCGTCATCCGTGGGTCATTCTAACGGATAGTGTACGGATGTCAACTATCGGCTTCGCGCCCCTTTTCCTGCTGCTAGCAGCGGGTGTTGCGCGACGGTATAAAGGCGGGCCACATCCCGCCGCGTTTTCAGCGGCTGCCAGTACCATGCGAAAGGGGCTCCAAAATGCGGCGACCTTGGCAAACGATCTCGATCAGCCTGGCGGCAACCGCGCTCTTTGCTGCGGCTGTGCAGGCCGATTCGCCTTGGGACCGCCTGGCAGCCAAAGTGCCCCGCGATGCCAATGCCGTCGTGCTGATGAACATCGAGAAGCTCTTGGCCAGCCCTATCGCTCAGCGTGACGGCTGGGCCGGCAAGCTGGAAAGGGCGTTCGAAGCCGGGCTGAATGCCTTGCCCCCCAGCGCCACGCTAGTGTTGGAAGCGGCCGACCTCGATTTCGAAACCTGGCAACCGCGGTTCGAACTGGCCTTGTTGGCACTCGATCGCGACGTCTCGTTGGCCAACCTCGCCCGTCAATCCCACGGCCGGACCGACACGGTGGTCAAGCTCGAAGCGGTCGTCCTCCCACAGGACGCGTATATCGTGGCCCTCGAACACCGGCTCGTGGCGGGCCTCTCGCCGGCCAACCGGCAAGCAACCGTCCGCTGGCTGCGCGAGATCGACGGGCGCGAACAATCTCAGCTCAGTCCCTACCTGGCTGCCGCCGTCCGCGAAGCGGGCCACATCGACATTGTCGAAGCGCTCGACATGCGCGACGCGGTCCCGGCCGATGTCATTCGCGCGGTCGTCGGCAATTCGCAAGCGGTTGCCGCGGCCAAACCCGCACCCGACGTCGAAAAACTCGTCGGCCTGCTGTCGATGCTCGAAGGCGTGACGTTCGAAGTCGTGTTCAAGGAACAAGCCCACGCGCGGTTCCTCGTCGATTTCCAGCAAGACGCCGAGCCTTTGGCGGCCATCGGCAAGCCGCTGTTGTTGGAAATCCTCCGCAGCCATGGAGCCTGGATTGCCGACTTCGACGGTTGGAAGGCGAGCATCGAGCGGCAGCGGTTCGTGCTCACCGGCACCCTCACCCCGACCGGTTTGCGCAAGATTCTCAGCTTGATCGAGGCCCCCATTGCCACCTTTACCGCGCCCGGGCAGCCGGTGGCGAATTCCGGCTCTTCGAGCGCCGCGGCGACCGCCTCGCACGCCTATTTCCGGGCGGTGCAAACCGTGCTCGCCGACGCCCGGGCCGAGGCCAAGGACAGCGTGACGCTCGGGCAGAACGCGGCCTGGCTCGACCGCTGGGCCCGCAAGATCGAACGCCTGCCGATTCTCGACGTCGATCCCGAGCTGCTGAACTATGGCGATTTCGTG
>DATJTR010000164.1:0-9506 GCA_035503215.1 Pirellulales bacterium | reverse complement strand
TTTACGCAAGTCGCCGCTCGCTCGCAAGCCGTCGCCAGGCAGCGAACGGCCTTCCGAGCCCATGGAAAAGCCATGCCATCACCCGGGAGCGGCTCACGGCCATGCCCGCGGAGGATGACTCTCGATGCATCGGCAGATTGTCAGAAAAGCACCCTGCCCGAGGGACGCGGTTACGCCAGCGGCTAGTGCGAGCGACGGACGCGGATCGACAACGCCGGATGGGCGGGATCCTGCCTCAGCCACGTTTCGGCAGTGAATTCGATGCGGTCGCCCGTGCGCGGGCAGGAGTACTCGTAGCGGACGCCCGACTCGAAAGTCTCGGCCTCCGGCAGACAGAGTTCGTGGTCTCCACCACACGATCTACATCGAGCTTGGATTACGCCAGCCATGGTCGTCGCTCGCCGTTGACAACATCGATTTCGTCCGATGAGCGGATGCCGCCTACACCCGAGCGCTTGCCAGGAAGTATGTCTACACCTTCGCGGCCGCAGTTGCAAATCAGCCTTCAGGCTCAGAATCAGAAGGGCCTTTTCCGTTCGTTCGGATCATGCCGACGCGAGATCTTCCGATTTGCCCTTTTGCCCAGTCGGCAAAAGAGAAATTCGAAAATAAAATGAGAGTGTCTGGCCCGGCTGGCGCAACCGCGCGGGACGCTTCCGCTAGAACCACCCAGGAAAATTTCAATGAACGATGATATCTTCGTTTTCACCAAGGATGGAGTGGTTCAATACGCGCTCATGGACCGAGAGAATGGGCCTCCTGCCCTGGCACTCTTGACTGCGCGGGGGGAAACCAACGCCCGCAAAGTGATCGAGCAGCATCCTGGCATGACACTTACCCGCATCGGTTCGGTCGATGGCCAGTTGCTCGAGCGGCACGTCCAATTGGCAGTCAAGGATGGCTGCGAAGGAAATTGGATGCGGGAGGACGGCGGCTGGCGCTGGGAATCGTGGCAAGACCGGCCGAAGCCGCCCGCCACCCGGCTCACCGCCGCGCAAGTCCAAGCGATTGGCACCGACACACAACTGACGCAGCAAATCGAGCGCGCCGACGTCATCACGGCCATCAACGTCGACACCGGAGCGCAATCGATCTTGTGGCGCAGGCCAGGCGCGCTCAAATATGCTCGCACGGCCAAACTTGGCTATTCCAGCAAGCCGGAACTGCGCAAGCTTCAGGAAGCGATCGATCGACTCAAAGCCAATCGGCCGCAATGAGGACCGACGCGTCGCCGGCTCCATTCGGCGGCAGCTTGAAGCGGGCCTTGCGAACTCGGCTTAGCGATCGCCGGTGTCGGTTCGCCTGACGGTCTCGGCGTGCCAGCGATATTCGCCGCCGACGAGCTTATAAAACCCGCTTTGCAGGCCCGCCACGCGGCCATCGAAAAAGAATTGCGGGCCGTGGTCGTGCATCTCGCCCCGCAAGGGGCCGTCGGCGCAGGGATACGCACAGGCGGAATCGGTGGACATCGACTGTACTTTCTGGGGTGTGGGTGGTGTTTTTCAATTTTTGATTGGCGCCCCTTTTGGGGCAACTGGTCAGGTGTTCAGATTCGCTAGCGATCGTGTCGCCGCGTCCGCCGCGCCGCAGATGAACCGGTATAATCCGCCAACTTTCCGTCTGCGAGCGAGGACTACGCCCCGATGACCGGGCCCAGCCCAACTTTCGATGAGCCGGCTGATTTCCAAGCGATCGTGGCCATCGCTCGCGCCGAGCAGGCTGCCGGCCGCCTGGTCGAAGCGGCCGCTGCTTATCGTCGCGCTCTGGCGATCCGGCCCGACGCGGCCGGCGTTCACATGGCTCTAGGCGATGTGCTGCTCACCACAGGCCGGCCCGACGAGGCGGCCGAACATTTCCGCCGGGTGCTGGCGCTGCAGTCCGGTTTTTTTCCGGCCCACAATCGCTTGGGCATCCTGCTTTCGCAACAAGGCCAGCTCGACGAGGCCGCCGTGCATCTCGAGCAAGCGCTCACGCTGCGCCCCGACGTCGTTGAGCTCTACAACAACCTGGCTATCGTGCTTTTGCGGCAAGGAAAACTGGTCGAGTCGCTGGCTCGATTCGAGCAGGCCTTGGCCCTGCGGCCCGATTACGCGGTGGCGCTCAAGAACATGGGCTCCCTGCTGCGCAGCCAAGGCCGAATCGACGACGCGATCGCGTGTTATCAAAGAGCATTGGCCGTGCGCCCCGACTATGCCGAAGTCCATTACAACCTGGCAAACGCGCTGAACGAACAAGGCAAATTCGTCGAGGCCATCCAGCGATTCGAGCGGGCAGTGGCCCTGCGGCCTGACTACGCCGAGGCCTTGCAGAATTTGGGCCTGGCACTGCTTGCACAGCTGAAAACCGCCGAGGCCCGGCAAGTTTTCGAGCGTCTGCGAACGCTTGATCCCGATTCGGTCGGAGCGCAAGTGTCGCTCGCCAGTTGCTATTTGCTCGAGGGGGATTACGAGCGCGGCTGGCCGCATTATGAAGCACGTCTGCGAATGCCCGGCGTCATTCCTCAACCCAACCTTCCGCGCTGGCAGGGAGAGCCATTGGCAGGTCGCACGTTGCTGCTCATGGCCGAGCAGGGCTTGGGGGACACGATCCAGTTCATGCGTTACGCCCGGCCACTGAAGCAACTGGGCGCCCGGGTGGTGCTGGCAGCTCCGGCTCCGCTGGGCCGGTTGATCGCGTCCTATCGCGATCTGGACGAACTGTTTCTGCTCGGCTCACCGCGGCCGCTGCCGCGCTGCGATTTTTATCTGCCGCTGCTCAGTGTGCCAGGCGCGCTGGGTACGACCGCCAAGACGATCCCCTGCGACGTTCCCTATTTGTCGGCCCAGCCGGACCGGGTCGCCCATTGGCGGCAGCAATTGGCTGGACTCGACGGTTTCCGGATCGGCATCGCCTGGCAAGGCTCGCCCGATTTTTCGGGCGACGTGGGGCGTTCGATCGCGCTCGCGCATTTCGCCCCATTAGCACGCGTGCCGGGCGTGCGGCTCGTCAGCTTGCAAAAGGGATTTGGCGCGGAGCAAATCGCCACGGCCGGCGTCCCCGTGATCGATCTTTCCAGTCGGCTGGACGAGAGCGGGGCATTTCTGGATACGGCGGCGGTGATGCGCAATGTCGATCTCGTCGTCACCTCCGACACCGCCATTCCGCATCTGGCCGGTGCCTTGGGAGTGCCGGTCTGGGTAGCTTTGAAGTACTCACCCGACTGGCGCTTCTTGCTCGGCCGCGCCGATTCTCCCTGGTATCCCACGATGCGGCTCTTCCGTCAGACCATCCCAGGCGACTGGACGGGCGTCTTCGAGCGCATCGCTCAGGCCATTAAGAAGCATCGTTCAAACGCATGCTGAACGTGGCGGCCGAAGGCCCGCTCCTGCCGCCTTAGTGCCAAACCCGCAGCAGCAGGTTGACGACCAGCACCGCGGCCGCCAAAACGACGGGCAATAGCACGGCCAGCACGATCGTCAGGGGAAAGTCGGGCTCGGTGCGCAAGAGCGGCCGGCGGCGGTCGACGTCGGGCAACGTCTCTTGAGCCGACGCCGACAAAGAGTCGGTCCGCTGCGAGATCTGGCTCAGGCTGCCCCCGCTCGGCTCGTCGCCCAGAAAGCTCAGCGAAATGTCGGGAAGCGGATTGGATTCAACCGGGCCGAAAGGTGTCGTGCCGCTTGGCGATTCGCCCCCCGGCTGCGACACCGAGTCGGTGGCCCACGGTTTCAGCCGTTCGACGACGTCCTGCATCGATTGAGTGCGGCTGATCGGGTTCTTGTCCATCATCGAGGCGACGACCTCGACGAATTCGTCACTCAAATCGGGATTGATCCGTTTGGGATTGAGCGGCGCTTCTTCGCAATGCCGCCGAGCCTTTTCCCGCACCGTGCCGCCGGGAAACGGCACCTTGCCCGTTACCGCGTAATACAGCGTGCAGCCCAGGCTGTACACGTCGCAGGCAGCCGTGATGTCTTTGGGGGTCACGATCTGCTCGGGAGCGAGGTAGTCGGCGGTGCCGACCACTTTTCCCCAGCGCGGATCTTCTTCGTCGTCGTCTCCCATGAAGCCGGCCAGGCCGAGGTCGGAGACCTTCGTGTGCCCCGTCGTGGTGACCAGCAAATTGCCCGGCTTCACGTCGCGGTGGATAAGCCCACGTTCGTGGGCGTGCCCCAAGCCGACGGCGGCTTGCGAGACGATCGTTGCCGCTTCGGCCATCGACAAGCGGCCCCGCATGCGAACGAATTTTCGCAGATCGTTCCCAGGCACGTATTCGGTCACGAGAAAATAGACGTTCCCGTCGTGCCCGGCATCGAACGCCCGCACCAGGTTTTCGTGATCCATTTGGGCTTGCGCCCGAATCTCGCGCGTGAAGCTGGCGATGGCTGCGGGAGTGGACTTGTATCGCGGCAGCACTTTGATGGCGACCGTGCGTCCCATCATGATGTGCTCGGCGCGAAAGACCTGCCCCATTCCGCCTTGGCCGATCGAGTCGATCACCCGATATGGGCCCAGATTGAATTTGGTTCGCCCGCGCTTCAGTTGCTCCACTTGCCAGGGGTTCAACTGCCCCATTGCCACGAGTTGCGCGGCCAAGCGATCGTCGGCGTCGGCACCGTGCACGCTGGTCGGGTGCGTGGCCGTGCTGGCGCGCAGGACCTGTTCGGCCTCGTACATCTGGTCGGCGGATACCAGACCGCTGGCCAGTGCGTGTCGGCGGAATGACGAATTGCCGGTGGGATTCACGGGAGACGGCTTTGGTTTTGCTAGAAACTGGGATTTATCCCTATTCACTCGGGCCCTAAGTGCCCCCGAGCCGTTCCGATTAAACACTGTTTCGACCAAATAGGTTCCGGCCGCGGAACTCCCTTTTTGACCGTGTTGCCCGCGATTCTCTTGGCTTTCGGTGCTGCAACCGCTGCGGAACTCACATCTTATACCGCGCTCGGGGCCGCATTGTTCAGCACCGGGCGCGCAACAAAGAAAATATATCGCAGACTTTTGCAGCCCGCCTTTACCTCGTTTCCCAGCCCATCAGCCGAGTTGCCACCGCTTCCAACTTGCCGGCAGCGGCGCCTCGATCTCGACCGGCTCGTGCCGAGTCGGATGGTCGACGACCAGCCGCCGGGCGTGGAGAGCGATTCCAGGCTCGAAGGGAAGCGAGCTGCCGTATTTGCGGTCCCCCAGCACGGGGTGTCGGTGAGCCGAACATTGCAGACGGATTTGATGTTTGCGCCCCGTGATCAAACGAATCTCCACGAGAGCAACCCGATCGATTGGCCGCAATACCCGATATTCGAGCACGGCCTGCTGCGCGCGGGGGTCGTTGGCCGCGACCACGGCCATCCGCTGGGCGCTTTCATCCTTCGCGATCCAATCAATCCACCGACCCGCCGGCTGCGGCATTCCGGCCACGACGGCCCAATAGGTTTTTTCGACCGCCCGGCTGCGGAATTGCTCGGTCAAGCGCGCCGCGGCTTTCGACGTGCGGGCCAACAGCACCACGCCCGAGACGACTGCGTCGAGGCGGCTAACCACCCCCAAATAAACATTGCCTGGCTTGTCGTAGCGCTGCTTGAGCCACGCTTTGGCCGCGCGAACCAGGCTGTCCGTCTCCGCGGCCACGCCCATGGTCGGCAGGCCGGCCGGTTTGTTCACCGCCAACAGATGATTGTCCTCGTAGAGAATGTCGAGCTTGTGCTGTCGCATGCGAAGACCGAACCATACGGATGCTGGAGGTCGTAAGAGCTTCGCCGCCGCAAACGCACCGGCGTCATGCGGCTGTCGCTGCTCTTTCGCCACCGCAGGCAGTATGTTAGCACAGTGCCTAGCGGACGGCTTGGCGGCCGGTCGCACGGTTCGGTTTTCATCCGACACGGTCGTCGTTGATCATGGGTCACATTAGGTGAGCTCTCCTTGAAATTGATTCTTGCCAGCTCGTCGCCCCAGCGGCGGCGGCTGCTGACCGACGCGGGCTACGAGTTCGAGGTAATTCCGCCTGCCGAGCATGCCGAGTGCGAACCCGAGCCCGAAGAGCCGCCGGTCGACTATGCCGCCCGCATGGCCTATCAAAAGGCAGTCGACGTGGCCGGCCGCGCCCATGACGGTGTGATCGTGGCCTGTGACACGATCGTTGAATGCGGCGGGCAGATCTTGGGGAAACCGGCCGATGTGTCCGACGCCCGGCGAATGCTTTTGGCCTTGAGCGGTGAGACGCATCACGTTTTCAGCGGCTTGTGCCTCTGGCCGCGGCCCGACGGGAAGCCCGTCGTGCGGACTGCAGAGACGCGCCTAGTGATGAATCGACTCTCGAGCGATGTGTTGGAAGAATACCTGGCGTCGGGGGCGTGGGCAGGCAAGGCCGGCGCTTTTGGCTACCAAGATCGGACCGGCTGGCTGCAACTCGTGGCCGGCAGCGAATCGAACGTGATCGGCTTGCCATTGGAGCTGTTAGGCGAGATGCTGGCCGAATTGCCCAGCCGGTATTAGCTGCCGTCGCTGCGATCGCGCCGTATCGGCCGCGGGCCGCCATCATTCCATTCGTGCCGTCGAGGAACTTTGCTTTGTCTCAAGACTTCATCACGCTTCGCCGCGACGAGAATCAGGCTCGCCGGTTAGGCGAATACGCGATTGATTTTTTGGCCGGCCGCTTCGATTCCCCTGGTCAGGCGGCCTTGGAACGAGTCGAGCTATTTCATTTGGACAGCGTGGCGTGCGGCGTCTCCGCGTTGTCCTGCGGGGCCCGCGCTCCCCGCGTGCTGCGCAGTGAGGCGTTCGACTATCGGGCCGGTGAAAAGCCCGGGGCGTTTTGCTTCGGCTCGCGGATCGCCGTCAAGCCGGAGAAAGCGGTACTGGCCAATTCGTCGGCGGTGCGGGAATGGGACGCCAACGGCACGAATTTTGGCTATAACCCGGCCCGGGGGGCCACCCGCGGCGAGTTCGGCCACAACGATTTCTATCCCGTGGCCATTGCCGGAGCGCAGCTCCGCGGCTACGACGGACCGATGGCCTTGCGGGCGATGCTGCTGGTTGACGAGATTCGCGGCCGGCTGGCGGAAGTCTTCGCGCTGAAAGATTACAAAATCGACCACGTCGTTCACGGCGCGATCGCTTCGGCGGCGGTTTACGGCGCATTGCTCGGTGCCACCGCCGAACAAATCGAGTCGGCCATTGGCCTGGTCGTGGCCCATTTTATTCCCTTTCGGGCAATTCGCGCCGGCAAGCAACTGTCCGATTCCAAGGGGGCTTCGGCGGCTTTGAGCGCCGAAATGGCCGTGACCAGCGTTCACCGGGCGATGCGCGGATTCGTCGGCCCGGCCGATATTTTTCGCAATCCCGAAGCGATTTTTTGTCTCTTCGAGCGGCCCCAGGAAAAGGGGACCAGCCCTTTCGATTTGACGCTCGCCACCGGCGGCGACGATTTTGCCATTCTCGGCATGCACTTCAAGCTGGGGCTATACGAACACCAATCGGCCGGGGCGATCGAGGGCCTGATCACGCTGCTCGCTCGTAACCCGGCCCTGCTGAACGATGCCGATGCGATCGAGCGGATCCGCATCGTTACCTATCAGCCGGCCTTTGGCATCATCGGCGACCCGGCCAAGCGCGATCCGCGGACCCGGCAATCGGCCGATCATTCGATGGTTTACATCGTGGCCACGTTGCTGCGGAAAGCTCTCGAATCGCGAACGGCGAGTTGGCGCGAACTGATGCTGGTACCGGCGGATTACGACGACGCGGCTCTGTTCGATCCGCTCACGCGACGGCTGATCGAGCGCATCGAGTTCTCGCATGGCGGACCGAGCTACGACGAAAAATATCCCGATGGCATTCCCACCACGCTCGAAATCGTGCATCGCACGTTGGGAACCGATTCCAGCGGCCTGGTAATGTATCCCGAGGGACACGCCCGAAACACGAGCGGCAATTTGAAATCGCTGCTGGAAACCAAATTCCGGCTGCTGGCCGGCCAGGGCGTGGCCGACGCCGACGCCCTGTATCGTCGCTTTACCGGTTTTGCGTCGAAGTCCGCCGACGATATTGCCCGGCTGTGCGATTTCGAGATCCTCGGCCTGCCCGACCCCGCCTGAAGGAACACGCCGCCATGTCGACCACTCCCAATCCAACGCCAGCCCCCAAAGCGGCGCCCGCCGCGACCAAAGCCGCCGCGGCGCCCAAGCCGGCCCCTGCGGCCGTTGCTCCGCCGCCCACGCCACCCCAGCGCCTCGTCTCTCTCGATGCGTATCGCGGCCTGACGATGTTTGCCATGGCCTCGGGGGGCATCAACATCAGGCAAGTGGCGCTGAAGTTTCCCGATTCACCCGCCTGGCGCGCCGTCGCGTATCAGTTCGAGCACGTGGCTTGGGTCGGTTGCAGCCTGTGGGACATGATCCAGCCCTCATTCATGTTCATCGTCGGCGTAGCGATGGTCTACTCGTGCGCCAGCCGGCAAGCCCACGGACAAAGCTGGGGCCGCATGGCCTTGCATGCCGCCTGGCGATCGTTGGTGCTGGTTCTCTTGGGCGTCTTTCTCCGCTCCTCGCGCGTCGATTACACGAATTTCATGTTCGAGGATGTGCTGACGCAGATCGGCCTCGGCTACTTCTTCTTGTTCCTGCTGTGGAACCGGCATCCGGCCCTGCAATTTGCCGCGGCCGTGGTGCTGCTCGCGGGCGATTGGGCACTGTTCTATTTCTATCCGCTGCCCCCGGAGGGCTTTGATTATTCAACAGTCGATCTGAAAGCCGATTGGCCTCACCTCTCGGGCATCGCGGCCCACTGGGACAAAAACACGAACGTGGCCGCGGCGTTCGATCGCCGGTTCATGAATCTGTTCCCTCGTCCGGCCGAATTCGTGACCAGCCCCGGCGGCTACCAAACGCTGAACTTCATTCCCTCGCTGGCGACGATGATCTTCGGCCTGTTGGCCGGCGAGCTATTGCGCTCCGGGCAATCCGCCTGGAAGAAATTTGGCTGGCTGGTGGTCGCGGGTTTTGTCAGCCTAGGTGCCGGCTGGGCGCTCGATCATTGGGGTCTCTGTCCCTTGGTCAAACGCATCTGGACGCCGAGTTGGACCTTGTTCAGCACCGGCTGGGTGTTGCTCGCCTTGGCCCTGCTGTACGCCGTGGTCGATATTTTCGGTTTTCGCCGCTGGGCGTTTCCATTCATCGTCGTGGGCATGAATTCGATCCTGATTTACGTGATGGCCGAGCTATTGCCGTCGTGGTTTCTGGGTCGTCTGCAAGCCCATCTGGGTTTCGGCGGCAATTTCTTCACGCTGTGGGGCCTCGTGCCGGAAGTTTACAGCCCGCTGGTGCAAGGAATTGCCGTGCTTACGATCATGTGGCTGGTCTGTTATTGGTGCTATCGGCAGAAGGTGTTTATCCGCATCTGACCGCCGGCGCTCGGCATCCCCGCCCGTGTAAGGCCGCGGGAGTATAATCAGAGAGAACGACGTTGGCTCGCCGCCGGACCACTGCGTGGGCGTGGCATGTTCATAACCGGTTCGATTGCCGATCTATCGATCGAGT
>DATJTR010000163.1:0-5924 GCA_035503215.1 Pirellulales bacterium | reverse complement strand
TTCGGCAAGAAGACCTCTCAATCCGCCTGGTTGACGATCGGCGACCGCACACGGCCGAAGTGGTTGTTGCCGCGCGGTCGCAGCCGATTTCGGAAAAATCGACCGTGTCCCCGCCTGTCATTGTGAACCAACAGCCGGCCGGCAATTCTTGAGCGCTCCGTTGCCGCAGCAAGGATGAGCGCGGAATTCTCTTGCATTGGTCATGGCGGAGTGTTAACCATGGGAGTTGAACCCCGCTCCGATAGCCCACCTGCGCGATTCGCCGATCGATCGGCCGTCCTTCTGCTCGTCGGTTCGCTGGTTCGCGGCGTTTGCCACGTGGTGTTGTCCCCTTCCAAAGACCCCTGTATCCGAGGCGGTCATGCCCGGGCCTCACAGCTTTTCCGGAAACTCGAGCGGCCGTTCGCGCTTCCCAATTCGCGACGCTGCATTGCCGTTGCTTGTGGCTGCCGCGGCCGTGCTCATAGCCGGTGGCCTCGTCCGGGCGGATGATTCGGCGCCGCAACCTGGCCCGGCGACCGGCAAGCACACCCGGTTACTTTTCTATTGCGGCGCCGACGGACGAGAACAGCCGGTCCGCACGCCCGCCGATTGGCAGCGCCGGCGCAGCCAGATTCTGGAAGGTATGCGCCAGGCAATGGGCACTTTGCCCGATCGCACGAAGCTCGACATTCCGACCATGGAAGTGATCGAGGAGGTGAAGGAGCCGCATTTCACGCGTTTGACCGTGAAGATTGCGGTCGATGCCGAGCACAGCGTTCCGGCCTATCTTTATTTGCCCGCCCAGCGGCCGCCCGGCACACGGACGGCGGCGGTCTTGGCGTTGCATCAGACCGAAGGGATCGGCAAGCGATCGGTCGACGGCCAGGGACAGAGCGACCAGCGGTACGGCCGAGAATTGGCCGAGCGTGGCTACGTGGTCCTGGCCCCCGACTATCCCAGCTTTGGCGATTATCCGTGCGATTTTTCCGATCCGCGGTTCGCCTCGGGCTCGCTGCTGGGCGTGTTCAATCACATGCGGTGCATCGACCTTTTGGTCGCCCGCGACGACGTCGACGCCGCCCGTATCGGCGTGATCGGCCATTCGCTGGGTGGACACAATTCGATGTTTCTGGCCGTATTTGACGAACGGGTCAAAGCGACGGTATCGAACTGCGGCTGGGATCCATTTCACGATTACAAAGGGGGAAAGATCGATCCTTGGGCTCAAGCTCGCTACATCCCGCGGATCCGCAGCGCGTTTGGCTCCGATCCCGACCGCGTTCCATTCGATTTTTATGAAGTGGTGGCGGCGATTGCCCCACGGGCCTTCTTGTCGATTTCGCCGGTGCACGACGACAATTTCAGCGTGGCGGGGGTGCAGCGGGCAATTCCGCGGGCCGAGGAGGTTTATCAGCTTCTGGGCGCGGGCGATCGGCTGGCGGCGCGCTATCCCGACTGCCAACACAGTTTTCCCCCGGACGAACGTACTGCTGCCTACGCGTTTCTCGACGGGCATCTCGGTCATCACTCGCCCGACTCGCCGGCCGGCTTGGCGGGAGAATTACCGCGGGTGGCTCCGCACGAACCGTCCGATGCACTGCAGACGTTCGCGGTGGTGCCGGGGTTCCACATCGAGCAAGTCGCGGCCGAGCCGCTCGTGCGCTCACCCGTGGCAGTTGCCTTCGACGCCGACGGGGCGCTGTTCGTGGTCGAAATGCGCGACTATTCCGAGCAGGACCGCGATTTTCTCGGCACGGTCCGCCGCTTGGAGGATACCGACGGCGATGGTCGCTTCGATCGCAGCACGGTTTTCGTCGATCACCTTTCCTGGCCTACGGCCATCGCTTGCGCGGGTGGCGGTATCTTTATCGGTGCGGCACCCGATATTCTGTTTTGCCGCGACACCGACGGCGACGGCCGGGCCGACATGCGGAAAGTCGTATTCACCGGATTTGGACGCGGCAACGTGCAAGGACTGCTTAACAGCTTTCAATGGGGACTTGATAGCCGGATCTATGGAGCGACGAGCAGCTCCGGAGGCGTCGTCCACCCGGCGGGAGACAACGCGGCCGCGGCCATCAATTTGAATGGTCGTGATTTCTCATTCGATCCGGTACGCCTCGATTTGAGAGCCGAAAGCGGCGGCGCGCAACATGGCATGTGCTTCGACGATTGGGGACGACGTTTCGTCTGCTCTAACAGCGACCACATCCAAATGGTGATGTTCGAAGATCGCTATGCCGCTCGCAATCCGCTCTTTCCCGCTCCGCCTGCACGACGAAGTATCGCGGCCGATGGCGGTGCGGCAGCGGTGTTTCGCACTAGCCCGGTCGAAGCTTGGCGGATCGTCCGCACGCGGATGCGGATCGCTAACTCAGCACTCGGCATGGTGGAAGGAGGGGGGCGGGCCGCCGGCTATTTCACCGGGGCCACAGGGGTGACCTGCTACCGCGGCGATGCCTTTCCGTCTGAAATGCGTCGCCAGGCGTTCGTCGGCGACGTCGGCAGCAATCTGGTTCACCGTAAGGCGCTGTCGGACGACGGCATCGGCCTCGTTGCTCGGCGAATCGACGAAGGGAGAGAATTCGTCGCCTCCAGCGACATCTGGTTTCGTCCGGCCCAGTTTGCCAACGCTCCGGACGGCACGCTGTACATCGTCGACGTCTACCGCGAGGTGATCGAGCATCCCGCGTCGCTACCGCCCGAGATCAAACAGCATCTCGACTTGACCAGTGGCCGCGATCGGGGGCGCATCTATCGCGTCGTGCCCGACGGCTTCGTGCAGCCACCGCTGTCGCATTTAACGACGGCGAGCACCGCCGAATTGGTCGGTTCGTTGGAACATCGGAATGGATGGTACCGCGACACCGCGGCTCGGCTTCTGTTCGAACGGCGAGATCTGGGGGCCGTGCCGGCTGTGGAGCATTTGGCGGCCATGTCGGCGCTGCCTGAAGCGCGGATGCACGCCTTATACGTGCTCGCGGGGCTCGATCGGTTGTCACCGCGAGTTGTTCTGACCGCGCTCGACGACGCGCATCCGCGAGTGCGCGAACATGCCGTGCGATTGGCGGAGCGGCAGAGCGGCGATTCGACGATTGCCCAAAAACTCTTTGCCATGACAGGAGATGATGACCCCAGAGTCCGCTATCAATTGGCCTTTTCGCTCGGCGATTTCACTGGCCGGGACCGCGACGCCGCGTTGGCCCGGTTGGCGCGACAGGATGGCAGCGACCCGCTCGTGCGGACGGCCATCTTTAGTTCGCTTGCGCACGGAGCAGGAAACGTACTGGCCGCGTTACTCGAGGATACGAAAACTCGCAACTCGCCACCCCTGCAAGAAGTTTTGGAACCGTTGGCGGCACAAATCGGTCAACGCTCGGATCCGGCGGAACTCTCTCAGTTGGAACAGGCGTTGGCGTCGCTCTCCGAGGGCGACGGAGTAGTGACCGCGGTAGCTCACGGCCTGGCGGCAGGACGCGCAAGAGACGCCGCAGGCAATGTACCCGAGCCGGTGGCGCTCGGGCCGCGTTCGGCTGCTGCGGTCGAACGCTTGTTGGCTGCTGCCGAAAGAGTGGCGCTCGATGAATCGCTAGCCACAGACGATCGGGTCGATGCGGCCAAAACGCTGGCCTTCGGCAGCTTCACGCATGAGGCAAAGACGCTCGAATCGCTGCTCGATAACCGGCATCCGCAGGAAATACAAGTCGCGGTATTGGATACGCTCGGCAAGTTCAGTGACCCGGCGATCGCCGAAGTGTTGATCGGCGCATGGCCGCGTTTCAGTCCTCGCTTGCGCGGCGCGGCCGGCAATGTTCTGCTCTCGCGGCCGGCGTGGATCGCGGCCGTGCTCGATGCCGCTGAAGCCGGGCGAATCGCGCTGGGCGATTTCGACCCGACTCGGTTGAAAGTGCTCGAAACCCGGATATCACCCGAAATGCGCCAGCGGCTGACCAAGCTGATCGCTCCGCTGACGAGCGGCCCACGACAAGAAATCGTCAGCGCCTATCAACCGGCACTTTCGCTGTCGGGACAGCTAGCCCGTGGCAGAATTCATTTTCAGCGAATCTGTGCCAGTTGCCATCGTCTCGAAGGCGTCGGCAACGAAGTCGGACCAAGCCTGTCGGCAATCAAGAATCGCGGCGCCGAAGCGATCCTGCTCAACCTGCTCGACCCAAACCGCGAAGTAAACCCGCAATACGTCAATTACGTGGCCGTGCTTACCGATGGACGCGTCCTATCGGGAATGATCGCGGGCGAATCCGCGACGTCAATCACTCTGCGGCGAGCGGAAAACGCCACGGACACGATCCAACGCAACGACATCGAGGAGCTGCACAGCACGCGACAATCGCTGATGCCGGAAGGTCTCGAAAAACAACTCGATCCGCAGGCCGTGGCCGACCTGATTGCGTATCTGCTGGCCGCACCGTAGGCTCATGACACTGGCCGCCGAGCGGCCGGCGGCACTGAAACGCTCGCGGCAATCGGCTCACGATGCCCACGCTATCCTCCGTTGTCTCTTCTCCAACCAAGTTCTATTGCAGGCCCATCATGATCCGTCACTTTTCGTTATTCGCATTGCTGGCTGGTTGGACGACGCTGTCATTCTGTTCCACGGTCGCACGAGCTGACGAGCTGCTGCGGATCGGCATCATTGGCTGCGATACCTCGCACGTGCCGGTCTTTACCAAGGTGTTCAACAACGCTAAGGCGGAATCCGAGTTTGCCGGCATGCGAGTCGTCGCCGCATATCCAGGCGGTAGCGATGACATTCCCGATAGCATCGGCCGTGTCGCTGGCTATAGCGATGAGTTGCGAGGTTTGGGCGTGGAAATCGTCGACTCGATTCCGGCCTTGTTGCAGCGCGTCGACGTCGTACTCGTGGAAAGCATCGATGGCCGCAAACATTTGGAACAGATCAGGCCTGTGATCGAAGCCGGCAAGCCGCTGTTCATCGACAAGCCGGTGGCGGGAACTTTGGCCGACGCGATCGAAATCTTCCGGCTGGCGGCCGAGAAGCAAGTTCCCTGTTTTTCCAGCTCCTCGCTGCGATTCAGCCCCGGCATTGCCGGCATGGTCGGCGATCCGAAGGTCGGCGACATCCTGGGTGTCGATGCCTTTTCTCCATGTTCGTTGGAACCGCATCATCCCGATCTCTTCTGGTACGGCGTACACGGCGTCGAAATCCTATTCACGCTGATGGGTCCCGGCTGCCAGTCGGTCTCGCGAACCCACACCAACGATACCGATGAGGTGGTCGGCGTTTGGAAAGATGGCCGCGTCGGCACGTTCCGCGGCATGCGAAACGGACCGCATTCCTACGGTGCGATGGTCTATGGCAGCAAGGCAATTCTGCCGAGCGGCGGATTCGGCGGCTATGAGCCACTCGTGGTCGAAATTGCCAAGTTCTTTCGCACCCGCAAGCCGCCCGTGAGCGCCGAGACGACGCTGGAAATGTTCGCATTCATGGAAGCCGCGGACGAGAGTAAGCGGCAGGGAGGAAAGCCGATCGCGCTCGCTGAAGTAGTCGCTGCGGCAAAACAAGCCACCGCTCACGCCCAGTCGGCTACCGGGGCAACCACAAAATAGACCGGCCGACGAGCAACTCCCTTCCGGGGCCACTCGCCGGCGCGGTCGTCTCGGTTGACGAACGATGTGGTCTGCGCCACTGGCCAGAGGCTTACAGCTGACGGTGACCCGGAATCAGAGCCCGCGAAATGCCCACCACCAGGCATGCGCCCAAAGCGGCAATCACGATGCTGCCAATGAAGCCCGCGTCGCCGTGAATGAAGAATCCCGACGCCACGCCGCCCACCAGCGCCCCGATCAGGCCGAGGATGATGTCGCGGATGATTCCATAGCCGCCGCCGCTCATGGCCAATCCGGCCAACCAGCCAGCAACCAGTCCCACGACGATCCAGGCGAACACCCCACCCGGGGTC
>DATJTR010000162.1:0-2793 GCA_035503215.1 Pirellulales bacterium | reverse complement strand
GTTCGGCTGGCGCGGGCTGCCCGCAGGCCCAGCAGCCAACGCTTCCGGGCCCGGCGCCGCATGGGCCACCAGCAGCGCGAGACAGGCCGCGGCTGAGGGCAGCCAGGCAAGCGCAGCTTGGAAAAAACGCGACCAGCGAATTTGTGGTGTGGACATAAGCGAACGTTCGTGAAAAACCCCCGGCCCCAACTGAGGCGGGCAGCCGGCAAAACGATCTGCCAACTATCGGGCCGGCGAGAACCCATGTCAACATTCTCACCGGAGAAACGCGGCGCTGGCCGGAGAAACGCAGCGGGCGCTCGCGATCGATTCCAAGCGGGAATCAACCGGCATAGCTCCAATTCTTTGATGCCGCCGCAGCGGCCTGTTAACATTCTGCGCATGACCAGAACAGTCCGTGTCCCCGCTTGCAATCGACCGTGCGCCAGCGCGCGGCCGGCCGAGGAGTAGTCAATCAGACCTGTCCCCTGGTATGTCCCGAAGAAGCAAAAAAACCATAAAGAGGACCATCCTAGCGCTTCAATTGAAGGAGTTTGCCGACTCTTCAAACAGGAGACGCCGGGATGGTCACTCGAAGCAAGAAACGGAAGCTCGCCAGTTCGAAAAAACGCTTCATCGGTAAACCGACTGGTCAGATTCAGCAGCGTGTGCAGGCGGTCGGGCCGGAGCACTTCGGCGTTGTTTCGGTCGATTGTGCCAAACGCCGCTCGAAATGGATGCTGTGCAACTTCTACGGCAAGGTGATTGTCGAGCCCACCGTGGTTGAGCATACCACAGACGGCTTGCGGATGATGACCGAGATGGCCGCGGCCGCGTGCCGCGCCGAGGGGCTGACCGACACCATCGCCGCCGTGGAAATGACGGGCATCTATCATAAGCCGGTCCAGAGAGCGCTGCGCAAAGCCGGATTCGACACACGCATCGTTCACCCGTTCGCGTCGAATCATTATCGCCGGGCGTTGCACCCCGATCAAAAGACCGACGACCATGATCTGGAAGCGATCTTTCACGCCGCCGTCAAAGGCTATGGCCTGGCCACTCCGCCGGTTGGCGAGGTGTATCAGTTGCTGCAAGCCGCCTCGCGTCACCGGCACAACCTGGTCAAGCAGCGGTCGCGGCTGATGGTGCAGATGCGTCGCCTGCTGCACCAAACGATGCCGGGCTTCGCCGATCTCTTCGAGGACGACCACCTGTTCCACAAGTCGATCGCCCTGCCGATCGCTTTGCAGTTCGCTTCCCCTGCGGCGATTCGCCGCGCCGACGTGGCCGGCATCGAGAGCTACTTGTCCACCGCCAAGATCCGCTTTCAAACACGCACAATCGAGCGCGTCGTAGCCTGGAGCCGCGTCGCCGCCGAGCCATCGGAGTTGGCGGAAATCTATACTCGCCAGTGGCAGGCGCTCAATGACGTACGGCGATTGCTCGACGAGCAGATTGTGGCCGCGGAGCGCGAAATGGCCGCTTTTCTCGCGAAAACGCCGTATGTTCTGCTACTGAGCGTGACGGGCATCAACGTTGTTTCGGCCGGCCGCCTGGCCGGTGAAGCCGGGCCGATCGAACACTACGCCTCGGCCCGCGCCATCAATGGCCGAGCCGGCCTGTACCCATCACGGTATCAGAGCGACGCGGTCGATCGTCCCAACGGCTCGCTGGTCCGCCAGTGCAATCGCCAGCTCCGCGGGGCCGCCATGCTGGTGGCGGAGAACCTGATCAAGTGCCATCCGTACTATCGCGGCCTCTCGGCGCTGTGGGCCCAGCGCAAAGTCGACCCGCGCGACCGCCGTTGCCGCATCGCCAACCGCGCGATGCGGATGGTCTATCAGCTCGTCGGCGGGCGACAGGTCTGGCGCGGCCGCGGCGTCGACCGTGAATACCTGCTGGCCAAGTTGCACGAGTTCCAGCGTGTGCACCACACGCCGATCGAGCAGGCGATTGGCGACCTGCACGCAGCGTTTGTCTGGCTGCCCAAGAGCGTCTACGCCGCGGAGGCCCAGCCGCTCGTGGCCTTGCCGCGGCGAAAGCGTCGCGGCCCGCAGTCCCTTGGCGAGTTGCTCGTTCCGTTGCTCCTGCGGCTGGGCCTCGGGCCTGAAGAACTTGGAGTCCCGAGTGAAGATACCGTAGAATCCAGTGCGTCCGAAGCTCGGAGTTCTAGCTGACTGATCGTGCTGCCAAGCACACTGACAACATCGTCTTGACCCCGAGGGATATCGGTGGAGTATGACTCTGCCGAACAAGCCCGCAGAAAAAGCATGGTGCTCTGTCAGCGGTTCGAACGCCGGATGAGACCGTGTGGAGCCTTCGAGCTTCGGATATCTACCAGGGTGGCGAGACCGAACCCTTCGTGCTGACCGAGCGTGCGCGGCAGCCTTCCCGTCGCTAGACAACGAGTTCGAAAAAAACTACCGTGCGGTAGTCGCGCTCAGCGTGCGCGCATTTTCAAAAACGCAAACTCACACATGACAGTGCTTTGATTCCCCCGAAATGGCCGCTAGGCAAACAATGAGTCCTGACCCCTTTGATTCCCTTGAATTTCGTCGGCCAGGCGCATTGGATGCCGCCTTTCTGCTTTGGGGGACGGACCGGTACGAACTAGCGCATGCCGCGGAACATGGCGCTGCGATTGGCTTGGTACAACGAGAAGCCGCGATCGACTTCGCGCTTGGCGATCTCTTGCAGCAGCCGCTCCATCTTTTGCGACATGCTTTGCAGCACGACGTTCTTCAGCGGATGATCGGGACCGACATTGAAACTGACGTCGAGCATGCCCTCGTCGGCCGAAATGGAAGAAGGTCG
>DATJTR010000161.1:0-3845 GCA_035503215.1 Pirellulales bacterium | reverse complement strand
CCGAAGCGGCCGAAAGCGTCCTGCGGCTGGTCGAGATTCGGGGGCCGAATACGCAAGTGCTGGAACAGCTCGACCGGCTCAGCGTCGGCAGCGCGGCCGCGGAGGAAGGGACCGGCAAACTGGCGGAACTGCTGGCCGCGGTCGTGGCGGCCGGAGTCCGGCCCGAGCGGGTGCGGATCGTACCGGCGATTGCCCGCGGCTTGGATTACTACACCGGCATGATCTACGAAACGACTCTCGACCGGCTGCCGATGATCGGCAGCGTTTGCTCCGGTGGCCGCTACGACCATCTGGCCAAGCTCTACACCAATCAAGAATTGCCCGGGGTCGGTGCGTCGTTGGGGCTCGACCGGCTGCTGGCAGCGTTAGAGGAATTGGGTTTGGTCGCCAAGGTGGCCACGCCGGCACCCGTCTTTCTGGCCTACTTCGATCGCTCTCGGTTGCACGACTATTTGCGTCTGGCCGCCCAATTGCGGGCCGCCGGCATCGGCGTCGAATTCTACTGCGACTCGAAAAAACTCGGCTCGCAATTGAAATATGCCGACGAGCGGGGCTTCCGGCTGGCACTGGTGATCGGCGAAGATGAGTTCGCGGCCGAGCAATGCCAGATCAAGGATCTGGCGTCGGGAGAAAAGGTGTCGGTTTCGACGAGCGACGGACCGCAGGCACTGATCGACGAGATTCGCAAACGCCTGGGCACGTAGGAGGTTGGCCGTGGCCAACCGCGACAACCATTACGAGGCCGCCTTCGAAGAGTATCTGCGCTCGCGGCAGATACCCTATGTTGCGGTCGACGAAGCTCGCCGTACTCGCTGGGCGGAGCTGTCGCTGAAAAGCCTCGACTTCATCGTTTCGACGCCCGGCGGAATCAGTTGGCTCGTCGACGTGAAGGGACGACGGTTTCCATCGGGGGACGACCAAAAGCAGTATTGGAAGAACTGGTCGACGCGCGACGATCTGGTGAGCCTGGCCCAATGGGAAAAGCTGTTCGGGCCGCAGTTTGGAGCGATGTTCGTTTTCGCGTACAATATCGTTGGCGATCGAGCGCCGCTGGCCCGGGAAGAGTTGTTCGAATTCCGCGGCGGGATCTATGGATTTGTCGGCGTGCGCTTGGCCGACTATGCCCGTTGGGCCCGGCCGATTTCGCCCCGCTGGGACACGTTGGCCATGCCGACGGCCCAGTTCCGCGAGTTGGCGGCGCCATTCGACTGGTTCATTGCGTTGCCGGCAAGCACGCCGACATGACTCTCAGGAAGGCCCGATGATGATCGCACACCGCAACAGCGCACAGCCGTCGAAAGTAAGCCGCGTGATTGCTTTGCCTCGGCGCATCTTCTGGGGAGCGTTCGCGGCTGGCCTGACGGTCGGAATTCTGTTCGCCGGCCCGCTGAGCGTAACCTGGGCCAAACCCAAAGCCGACAACACGAAATTGATGTCGTCAGACGATGGCCCCTCTTACCTGACGGGCTATTTGATCGTGATCGGCTCGTTGGCCGTTGGCCTGACGGCAGTCTGTCGCAAAAGCTATCGCACTGCTGAAATCAAGCAGGCGGGCGACAAACAGAAATAAGTCCTGCGGAATGAATCGCCCGCAACGTGCCGCTGCCGCTGGTCTCGCGGTGGGCGATGCTCACTGGCCGCTTGCTTTTTCGGCCTAAACGCGCGCCGTCATGTCTCCCGAGCTGGCGAGATTGCCGGTGTTGAGATGCGGCTTCGGCAGGGGATGCCCCGCCGGGCGGGCGAATTCGGCCATCCGCTCGACGACGTAGTTTTGCTCCGCGGCAGTCAACTCGGGAAAAATCGGCAGCGCGATGGTTTCCGCGGCGGCGCGTTCCGATTCGGGCAAGCTGCCTTTGGCGTAGCCCAGTTCGGTGAAACACTGCTGCAAGTGAAGCGGCACGGGATAATAAATCTCGGTGCCCACGCCTGCGCGCGACAGATGCTCGCGCAGCGCGTCGCGCTGACCGCCGGGAATCCGCACGACGTATTGATTCCAGACGTGACGGCAGCGGGCCCAAGCCGTGGGCAGGCCAAGCGTGCGGGACAGGCCGGTTTCGGCCAGCAGCGTGGTATAGCGGGCGGCGTTGGCCTGGCGACCGGCAGTCCAGCTTTCGAGATGCGGAAACTTGACGTTGAGCACCGCGGCCTGCAGCGTGTCGAGACGGCTGTTCATGCCGACCGCCTGGTGATAGTAGCGCGGTTGCATGCCGTGGCCACGCAGCAGGCGAAGTCGATCGGCCAACTGCTTGTCGTCGGTGGTGAGCATGCCACCATCGCCGATGCCACCCAGGTTTTTGGTCGGATAGAAGCTGAAGCAACCGACGTCGCCGAGCGAGCCGGCCCGCCGGCCGCCGAATTCGGATCCGATCGCCTGAGCGGCGTCTTCGACCAGTAACAGTCCGTGCCGTTCCGCGAGGGCCTTGATGGCGGTCATATCGGCGCACTGACCAAATAGATGCACCGGAATGATCGCTTTGGTGCGCTCGGTGACGCGGGCCGCGGCATCGGTCGGATCGATGTTGAACGTCGCCGGATCGATGTCCACGAAGACCGGCCGAGCTCCCAGCCGCCACACGGCGCCGGCAGTCGCGAAGAAGGTGTAGCTGGGCAGCAAGACTTCGTCGCCGGGGCCGACGTCGCCGGCCATCAGCGCCAGCAGCAAGGCGTCGCTGCCCGAGGCACAAGCCACGGCGTGCGGCGCCTGGCAATAATCGGCCATTTTGGCTTCCAGCTCTTCGCAATCGGGCCCCAAGATGAAGCGGCCTGAATCGCAGACACGCGCCATGGCGGCGTCGATTTCGGCCCGCAGCGGAGCGTGCTGCCGCTGGATGTCGAGCAGAGGAACGCTGGAGATCTTGGTCGCGGCGGCAGCATTGGCCGAGGAGGCGGCAGGCTTCATCAAAGGTGACTCCCAACCCACGAAGACGGCAAGACGGTTTGCATATTGGCGCGGCCGAGCGCCGGCAGCAGCGCGGGGCGCAGAAGCCCCTCCTGCGGCGCGGCCGGCGAGCGGCGGGGGCGAACGTTAAACGGAAGGGGGGCTAGCGGTCAAGGTCGGTCCGCCGTGGTGGTGGCGGCGGCCCGGCCCCTTCGCGCGATAGGCATTTGGGATACAATTGCCTGTTCGCGGACCGTGACGCTAGCGACAGGGTCGCGCGTGCAGCATGCTGGCAGTTCTCGCCTAGCACCCTTGTCCCCGTAGCCCAATTGGATAGAGCGTCGGCCTCCGGAGCCGAAGGTTAGAGGTTCGAGCCCTCTCGGGGATACTTCTTGGCGATTTGCGGCGGACTAGCGATCGTGCCGCCGCGGATCGATCTTCCACCAGCCCGCGGCTGTCGGTCAGGCAGTCGCCATCGCTACTTCGAGCTTGCTGCCTGGCCGGTGGACTGCGGAGCGGAGCCGTCACTGGCGGCCTTGGCCGCGGCGGGATCGGCCAGCGTGGCCAGCTTGTCGGCGTCGGTGAACACGAGCGATTCCGAGTTCAGGCAAAATCGCAGGCCGGTCGGCTGCGGCCCATCGTCGAACACGTGCCCCAGGTGACCGTCGCAGCGGGCACACAGGATTTCGGTGCGCACCATGCCGTAGCTCAGGTCGGCGTGCTCGATCACATTGCCTTTGGCGATCGGTTTGAAATAGCTCGGCCAGCCGGTGCCGGAGTTGAACTTGGCGTCGGACGAAAACAGCGGCAGACCGCAGCCGGCGCACGTATAAACTCCTTCTTTTTTGTTATCCAGTAGCGTGCCGCAGAAGGCTGCCTCGGTCCCTTTGTTGCGCAGAATCTTGTACTGCTTGAGGGTCAGCCGATCGCGCCACTCTTTGTCGCTCAGAACCAGTTTCGGCGAATC
>DATJTR010000160.1:0-6380 GCA_035503215.1 Pirellulales bacterium | reverse complement strand
TGTTGGATCAGACGCCCGACTTGAAGAAGGTGGGCTGGGTCTCGACCGACGAGCTGCCGCGAGGGCTGGCCGGCGAGTGGCGCGAGCCCGACGTGCACGGCGACACGCTGGCGTTTTTGCAATACACGTCGGGTTCGACGGGCGTTCCCAAGGGCGTGATGCTGACGCACGCCAACTTGATGCACAACTCGGCGCTGATCGCCTACGCCTTCGAGCACACGCGCAGCGGCGCGGGAGTCTTCTGGCTGCCGAGCTACCACGACATGGGTCTGATCGGCGGCATCCTGCAGCCCCTCTACATCGGCCAGAACAGCATGCTGTTCTCGCCGATGTCGTTCTTGCAGCGGCCGTTTCGCTGGCTGCAAGCGATTTCGCGCTACCGTTTCACGATCAGCGGCGGACCGAATTTTGCCTACGACCTGTGCGTCGACAAAACCACGCCCGAACAGCGGGCCACGCTCGATCTCAGCAGTTGGCGGCTGGCCTTCAACGGGGCCGAGCCGGTGCGGGCCGAAACGATCGATCGCTTCAGCGAGGCCTTCGAGCCGTGCGGATTCCGCCGCGAGGCGTTTTATCCTTGCTACGGCATGGCCGAATCGACGCTGATCATCACCGGCGGCTTCAAATCGGCCCAGCCGGTGATCCGCACGATCGACACCAAGGCGCTGGAAAACAACCAGGTGCTCGACGCGCTGGCCGACGAAGAAGGGGCGCAAAACCTTGTCGGTTGCGGCAGCGTGCTGTTGGATCAGCGGCTGATCATTGCCAATCCGTACAACATGACCAAGGCCGCCGACGACCAGGTGGGCGAAATCTGGGTGGCCGGGCCGAGCGTGGCCCAGGGCTACTGGAACCGGCCCGAGCTGACCGAGCAAATCTTCCGCGCCCATCTGCAAGACACCGGCGAAGGCCCCTTCTTGCGGACCGGCGACCTGGGCTTTTTGAAGGATGGCGAGCTGTTCGTCACCGGCCGGCTGAAAGACCTGATCATCATCCGCGGCCACAACTACTATCCGCAGGACATCGAGCACACGGCGGGCAAAAGCCACGCCCGGCTGCGGAGCGGACAAGGGGCCGCGTTTGCCGTCGAAGTCGAGGGCCGGCAGCGGCTGGTCCTGATCTACGAAGTCGAACGCCGGCAGCAGCGCGAGCTCGAGCCGGTGTTCGAGGCGGTCCGCCGCGAAGTCGCCGCCGAACACGACTTGCCGGTCGACGCCATCGTGCTGATCAAGGCGGGCAGCATTCCCAAAACATCGAGCGGCAAAATCCAACGGCATGCCTGCCGGCGGGCGTTTTTGGACGGCACACTGGAGATCGTGGCCAAGTGGATCGGTTGGACCGACGGTTTGCCGGCCGCCGATGTCGCGGCCCAGGACGAGCCACCTCCGCGTGCCACGGCGCCCAAGCACCACGCCAAGCCGGGCACGAACGGCGCGGCGGTTCTCGCCCCGGCCCCGGGGACGATCGACATCGTCATGTCGCAGGTCCGCAAGATCGCCAAGGAGCGGGCCGCCGGCATGACCGAAGACAGTTCGATCATCGAACTGGGGCTCGACTCGCTGGAGCGCATGGAGATCGTGGCCGCGCTCGAAGAGCATTTCGGCGGCCGGTTTCCCGAAGAGATTCTCAACCAGATCGAAACGCCGCGCGAGGTGGCCGCCGCCGTCGACCGCTACTTGGGGCACGGCGCCCCGGTGGCCCGGCCGCGGGAGAAGGCGGGCGAGATTCCGCCGGCCTATTACCGCTTCGAACAATTTCCTGAATACTTGAAGCTCAAGCACCTGCAGTCCGAGGTGCGCGGCAGCGGGCTGGCCGACCCCTATTTCAAGGTTCACGAAGGGGTGATCGCCGACACCACGTCGATCGGCGGCCGCGAACTGGTGAGCTTTGCCAGCTACAACTATCTGGGCATGTCAGGCAATCCGAAGGTGGTGGCGGCCTCGAAGCGGGCCGTCGATCTGTTCGGCACCAGCGTTTCGGCCAGCCGCCTGGTATCGGGCGAGAAGTCGCTGCATGGCGAGGTGGAACGTGCGCTGGCCGAGTTCATCGGCACCGAGGCGTCGCTGCTCTTCGTCGGCGGACATTCGGCCAACGAGACGACGCTGGGGCACTTGTTCGGACCTGGCGATTTGATTCTGCACGACGGACTGGCCCACAACAGCATTCTGCAAGGAGCGCTGCTTTCGGGAGCCCGCCGCCGGCCTTTCCCGCACAACGACTGGCAAGCGCTCGACGGGTTGCTCACCGAGCTGCGGCCGACGTATCGCCGGGTGGTGGTCGCCATCGAAGGCGTGTACAGCATGGATGGCGATTTTCCCGATCTGCCGCGATTTTTGGAAGTGAAGCGGCGGCATCAGGCGATGCTGTACATCGACGAGGCCCATTCGCTGGGCGTGATGGGGCCGACGGGCCGCGGCATCTGCGAGCATTGGGGGGTCGATCCCGCCGAGGTCGACGTGCTGATGGCCACCGTGAGCAAAGCGCTGGGCAGTTGCGGCGGCGCGATCAACGGCAGCCGAGCGCTGATCGAATACCTGAAATACACGGCCCCGGGTTTCGTGTTCGCCAACGGCATTACGCCGGCCAACACGGCGGCCGCCCTGGCCAGCATTCGGCTGCTCGAGGCCGAGCCCGAGCGGGTCACCCGGCTGCACGAGCGCAGCGAGCTGTTCCTGTCGCTGGCCAAGGAGCGGGGCCTGAACACCGGTTCCAGCCACGGGACGCCGGTGGTGCCGGTGATCTTGGGGAGCAGCCTCGATTCATTGCGGCTGAGCCAGGCGATGTTCGCGAGGGGGGTCAACGTGCAGCCGATCTTGCACCCGGCGGTCGAAGAAAAGGCGGCCCGGCTGCGGTTCTTCATTACCACGCTGCACACCGAAAAGCAGATTCGCGACACGGTTGACGCCGTGACCGAAGAGCTGGAAAAGATCGATCCGCGCTATCTGCATCAGGGCGTGGCGCGCGTCTAAAATCTGCACCGGCCGAACGAGGGTGTGGCCCAGCGTGCAGTTGCCCCCTTGGCAAACGCGCGGCCGTTCGCCGAGAATGGCGCCGTACGCGAGCGCGAGATTTTGCACGATCGGCTTTTGCCTCGCGCGCGTGGGCTCACATGGGAATGCCGCATGAGCGCGAAAGCCAAATCCGACACCGCCAAATCCGCTAGCGCCAAATCCGCTAGCGCCAAATCCGCCGCCGGGTTGCCCGAGGTGGTGCTGTTCACCGACGGGGCCTGCAGCGGCAATCCCGGCCCGGGGGGCTGGGCCTTCATCCTTCGCCATCCCAAGTCGGAAAAAGAAATCGAGCGGGCCGGCGGCGAGCCGCAAACCACGAACAACCGCATGGAACTGACGGCCGTCGTGCAGGGGCTGGAAGCGCTGAATCGTCCCTCGCACGTGACGCTGGTCACCGACAGCGTCTATGTCGGCAAGGGCTTGAGCGAGTGGATGCCGAAATGGAAGGCCAACGGCTGGCGGCGGCGCGAAGGGCAGCAGTGGAAAGAGATCAAGAACGAAGATTTGTGGCGCGAACTCGATCGGCTGGTCGCCACTCACGAGCTGCGCTTCGAACACGTGGCCGGGCACAGCGGCCACGCCGAGAACGAGCGCTGCGACGAGCTCGCCGTCGCGGCCTATCAGCAGTATCTCACGCGGCGGTAGCTGGCTGCGGTGCGTCGTGCCCCGCGAGCCGGCACTAACCCCGCGCCACCGCCTGCGGCGAGTATCCGCGAGAGGCCATCCGCAGACACCCACGAAATGTTCGCTGAACCGTTCGCTACATCCGTCAAAATGTGGGCGTCTGAGACCGGCCGTTCGCAACATCTATCAAAATGTGGGTGTCTGAGACTAGGCTGCTCTCCTCCGCAGCCATGCCAATCGCCGGCCGCTGCGTCCGGCCGGGTATCACTTGCCGCTTCTCGTTCGTGCATTCCAACTCGTGCAACCGTTCGCTACAAATGTCAAAATGTGGGTGTCTGAGACCGGCTTGGCTGCCCCGGGGCAGCTATAATCGAGCCATGGCAGTCATCGAATGGGTTGGCTTAGCGTTGATTGTGGTCGCGGGGGGCGCCGCCGCCGGCATTTCCAAGCGCGCGACGGCCGAAGGGGTAGCGGTTGGCGCTCAACAGTGGGCGAGCATCGTGACGCCGCTCTTGGTCGGCTGCGCTTTAATGATTTGGGCCGAACATCGCCGCCGAGATCAGTCCCCGCCCCCAGCATCGCACAGCTAGACATACCATGCCTCGCGACCGCCAAAAATATTGCCTCCTCAGCAGAATCTGTGGGTGAGTTCCGGCTGAGGTAGGTTGCCAAGTTGATGGTACAACGCCAGTTCGATCGTTTCGTACTGGCGAAAGCCGTACGACTTTCTCATGGTCAGTTTCGCTTTGTTGTTAAAACCCTCGACGATGCCTGAGGAAATCGTGCCTTTGGCCCGGAACCAGTTGAGCAACAGTTCCAGGCCAATCGCAGGCCAATCGCAGAGGCCAATCGCAGACACCGAGGCCAATCGCAGACGAGGCCAATCGCAGACACCCACAAAATGTTCGCTGAACCGTTCGCTACATCCGTCAAAATGTGGGCGTCTGAGACCGGCCGTTGATAGCAGCACGGGGACGGTCCACGTCCGGAGGCGGGACTATCAGGCGATCGTCGCCCGCTGGATGAGCCAGGACCCGCTGGGGATTGGGCCGGATAACAATCCATACAGATACGTGCGGGCCAACCCGGTGAACGTTGGTGACCCCAGCGGGCTTACTGAGTTTATAGTCCGTTGCCCTCCGGAGGCGTTGCAGATTGCAGTAGGTGACTGTGCAGCTCTTGGCGGCGTGAACTGGGCCAAGCCTCCGATATGTATTATCGACTATTTTATTGGACGCGTATTTGGGCAATACGTAAAGGCATTCTGTAATCACACAGGGAATTGTTGGGCGACGCAATACGTCGACTTGCGTGGGCGGGTTCGCGGCTTTTGCGACCTACCGAGGAGTTGCAGCTTGATTGAATGTTGCCCCCCGGGCACGACATTCTGTCGGCCGGACTGCGATGATATCAACCGCAGGCTATTCAATAATGACTCTTGTATTTCAGCCCGGCGCGCTATTATGAATCAATGTTTTGACGGTGGTGACAACGCTCACCGCGCTGAGCTCCAACGAGTGCTCAATACACGCGCAGTCTGCCTTGCGAAGAAGAAGGAATGTGGATGTTAAGGGACGGTGCGTTCGATGGCCTTTGCCGTGAGCTTTTCGGCGAGTTTCCAAAGCTTCCGCCGAGCATAGTCGTCGCCGGGAGGGCATGGGGGGAATACGCTGACGCGGAGAGGGCGTTTGTCGAGCATGGCGAAGATTGGGATTGCCGTTATTTGCTCACGAACCGTTTTTCAGTTGGATTCGTCAACGATGACGCATACCGCTTTCTCTTGCCGCGTCTCGTCAATTGCTCTCTCCGCCCTGAAGGGCTCGACGCAGACATCCTAGATGCCTTAATTTCCTCGCTGGCGGGACGAGTTGCAGACTTCGACCGACTTTTTTCGCCTAAGCAAGAACACGTACTCCTCCGGGCGCTTCAACATCTCTCGGGTGTCGTCAAGGAGACGGTTGGCGACCGAGGGCCTCTATTAGCATCGATGGACCGTGTCACCGCCGCCCTACGCAGGAGGTGACGATTTCGCTCGCCCCACGAGACGAAGATCTTTGAGACGGAACCGCGGCTTCCTTGATTCCACGGCGGCGATGGGATTCCCTTGGATCCGATGTCAGAGCTATTGCTTTAGCGCACATTGTGAACGTGGGCAAGTCCTGGGCTGGCTGCGCCCGCTGCGTCCAGCCTACGATGGTGTGGCTCACCACGTTGTGGACGGCGGCAACCGTCGCCAGAACTTGCTTCGCGAGCATTAGAACTTCGAAGCGTCTGTGCAAACCTCGTTTCAATTCAAAGAGCCAAAGCCGTTCTAACCGGTCGGCTGCTGACTGAAGAGCGAGGATGACCGCCCTGAAAGATCAGTACGGCTATACCACCTCTTTCGTCTACGACGTCGCCGACCGGCGGATCAATCAAAGGGCCAATCGCGGACACCCACAAAATCTTCGCCGATACTGCTTGACGCCAATGTGTACGGGCGTATACTAATGGCCGCGGCGCGAATGGGTCGCGCACCTCGTGTTCACCAGCAGTCGAGGAGCGGTTCATGCCTGCGTATCCACGGCGGCGGATCGTGGCCGACGGCGAAGTCGGCGTCTATCACTGCGTGGCGCGGTGCGTCCGCCGCGCGTTTCTCTGCGGGTTCGACGCGGCCAGCGGCCGCAGCTTCGACCATCGCAAGCAGTGGCTCCGCGAGCGGCTGGAAACGATCGCCGGCATTTTTGCCATCGACGTGTTGGGCTT
>DATJTR010000159.1:0-3063 GCA_035503215.1 Pirellulales bacterium | reverse complement strand
AGCCAGCGGTGCGGCCGGGCCGCCACCGGGGCGAATCAACCTTTATTACGGATTCTGCTCCCCTTGTCCAGGAGGCTTGGCCCGCATTTTCGCGATCTTCTCCAGGAGTGCCGGCACGTCCTTGTACACGTAGTCCAGGCTGGCCAGATCGGTGAGGTGCTTTTCTCCCAAATCGAGCCACTTTTTGGTCGCTTCTTCCCCCGATTCGGTCGTCGCCAGATACAGGGCCAGCTTGCCGGCCCGATACAACACGAGTTTCTTCAAATCCTGATCCCGATCGGCCACCCCTTCCAGCGCCTGCTCGAAACAGCGGATGGCCAACTGATAGTTCTTCAGCGCCTGGAAGCACTCTCCCAGATCGACGTTCGCTTGCGCCTGGCGCTTGCCGTCGGTGCGGGCGGTTTGCAAGTTCTGGATCGCCTCCTGATACAGGCCGGCCCGTTTGAGCCGCACGCCGAGTTCGTATTTCAGGCTCAGATTCGTGGGGTTGCGCTCCGCGCGGCCACGATAGACGTCGATCTCCAGCCGGTTTTGCTCGGCCTTCAGCCGTTTCACCAGCTCGGCGGCCTCGGCGGTCTTTTCGGCTTCGTAGCGGCGTTCGGCCGTTTGCACCTTCAGGCGATAATGCCGTACTTGCACGTCTTCCAGCCGTTCGCGCAGCGTCAGGTCGCCCCCGCCCGAAACCTCGACCGCCTTCTTGAGCACCGCCTCGGCCTCGGTATAGCGCTCGGCGCGGATGTGCATGTCCTGCAGTTCGACGTACAGGCTGATGTCCTCGGGCGTTTTTTCGATCCGTTTTTCCAGCCGCTGCTCGGGCGTGAGCCGGTTCTTCTCGGCTTCGTCCAGTTCGGCATGCTGGCGTTTGACGTCCTTGGTCGATTCGGCCTCTTCGTAACCGCCGTGGCTGATCGTGCGCTCGACGTGCAGGTTGCCGATCTCGCGCATCGCCTCTTCGTCGTTCGGCTTGAGCTGTTCGACGCGGTGCCAAAGCGTGATGGCTTGCTCGAATTGGGCCACGCTGGCCAGCGCCTTGGCGCTTTGGCGGAGCAGGGGGACGTCTTTCGGATTGGCATCGAGCGCCAGCTTGAGATACAGAAGCGGCGTCTCGTCGAAGCCCATCTCGACGCAAGCCCGGGCCATCCCCTGCAGGGTCGAAAGATCCCAGGGATTGACCTTGAGAATCTCCACCCCGGTCTTGATCATGCCGTTCCAATCCTTGGTCCGGCTGGAGTTCATCAGCGAGGTTTTCTTGCCGACCAGTCCGGCCGAAGCAAGTTTGCCGACCTTCTTGGGGTTGTTATCATACCAACGGGTAAGATTATTGAGGAATTGCATCGTGTAGATGCGATTCGCGGGGTCACCCACCACGCAGTCTTTGAGCAGGTTCCACGCATACTCGAAGTTGCCTTGCTCGCTCGCCTTCGTCCCGTGCTCGAACAACTGCTGCAAGCGGCGGCGCTTGGCAGGCGGCATGGGTTCTCGAGGATTGTCGGTCGTGGCCATCGGAGCGGCAGAGGGCTTTGAGGCGCTGGGCGAAGAAGACGCAAAAACGCTAGCCCGAGGGCCATAACCCCAGGCCAATACACCATTTTACTGGCGCAGCGCCGGCAGAACAACGCGCCAAACGAGACCCGACAGCTTTCCAGCCTAACCAGCCCAAGCGCTCAGTTCAATCTCACTCTCACCGCTCGGACGCCGACCCCTCCGGCCCCGCTTCGTTATGCCTCAGCACGCCGCCAGCAAAGTTTACCTCGTCGGCGGCGGACCGGGCGATCCCGGCTTGCTCACGTTGCGCGGTGCCGAGTGCCTGGCGCGTGCCGACGTCGTGCTCTACGACTATCTGGTGAATCCACGGATCCTGCGCCACGCTCCGCCGCAGGCCAAGCTGGTTTGCCTCGGCCGGCATGGCGTCGATCATGTCTGGCGGCAGGACGAAATCGATCGCCGCCTGGTCGAGCTGGCGCAGGCCGGAAAAACGGTCGTGCGGCTGAAAGGGGGCGACCCGGCCCTCTTCGGCCACCTGGTCGAAGAAGTCGCCGCGCTGCGGGCCGCCCAAATCGAATATGAAATCGTGCCCGGCATCACCGCCGCCGCCGCGCTGGCCAGCCACGCCGGCATCCCGCTGACCCGCCGCGACGCGGCCTCGGCCGTGGCATTGGTCACCGGCCGCGAATCGGACGACAAGCAGCAGCCGCTCGACTTTGCCCACCTGGCCGCGTTCCCCGGCACGCTCGTCTTCTACATGGGCGTGACCACGGTTCGCGAGTGGGCCGGCGCGCTCGTGGCCGCGGGCAAGCCGGCCGATACGCCGGTGGCGGTCGTGTGGCGTGCCAGCCAACCGGAACAGCGCGTCCTCCGTACTCGTCTGGCCTTGCTGGCCGACGACGTCGAGCGTGCCCGGCTCCGGCCGCCGGCACTGTTCGTCGTCGGTCCCACTGCCGCCGCGGCCGACGATCTCGATTGGTTCAGCCGCCGGGCCCTGTTCGGCGCGAGCGTGCTGGTTCCCCGCCCCACGCGGGCCGACGACCCACTCACCCGCGAACTGGAACAGCTTGGCGCCAAAGTCGTGGCGGCCCCGGCCATCGAAATCGGTCCGCCGGCCGACCTCGCCCCGCTCGACGGCGCCATCGAGCGGCTCGGCTCCTACCGCTGGCTGGTGTTCTCCAGCGCCAATGGGGTCGAAGCGCTGCTCGAACGTGTTCTGGCGACCGGCCGCGACATGCGCGCATTTGCCGGCGTCAAGCTCGCGGCCATCGGGCCGGGCACGGCCGAGGCGCTCGCCGGCTATCATCTGCGCGCCGACCTGGTGCCCCCCGAGTTCCGCGCCGAGTCGCTGGCCGACGCGCTGGCTCCGCAGGCCGCCGGTGGCCGTTGCCTGCTCGTCCGCGCCAGTCGCGGCCGCGAAGTGCTGGCCGACCGGTTGCGAGCGGCCGGGGCCACGGTCGATCAGGTGGTGGCCTATTCGAGCATCGATGCCCCGGGTCCGCACCCTGTGGCGGCTCGCCTCTTGGCCGAGGGATCGCTCGACTGGATCGCGGTCACCAGTTCGGCGATTGCCCGCTC
>DATJTR010000158.1:0-3892 GCA_035503215.1 Pirellulales bacterium | reverse complement strand
CTGTTGAGCCAGCGGCCCAGCTTCGATGGCAGTGTCCATTTCGTCTTCCAGCCGGCGGAAGAGAACGAGGGCGGCGGCGTGCGAATGATCGAGGGTGGCCTGTTCGACCGGTTTCCCGTCGAGGCGATCTATGCGCTGCACAACTGGCCGGGGTTGCCGCTTGGGACGATCGCGACCCGCGTCGGTCCGATGATGGCGGCGGTCGATAATTTCGAGGTGCGTTTCACCGGCACGGGCGCGCACGCGGCGATGCCGCACCTTGGCGACGACCCGATCCTGGCGGCGGGCGAGTTCATCGGCTCGGTCCAGCGCATCGTCAGTCGCTCGGTCGATCCGCAGACGCCGCTGGTGGTCAGCCTCACCCAGGTCCACGGGGGGAATGTCGGCAATGTGGTGCCGGGGGAAGTCTGGCTGCAGGGCACATGCCGGTTCTTCGAGCCGTCGCTGTCTGATGTTTGCGAGCGACTGCTTGGGCGGATCGCGGAGGGGGTTGCGGCGGCGCACCGTCTTGGCTGCCGGCTCGATTACAAGCGGGGTTACCCGCCGGTGATTAACGTCGCGACGGCGGTGGCCCGTTCGGTTGAGGCTGCCGTATCCGTCGTCGGGCGGGACAAGGTCAGGACCGAATTCAACCCCAGCATGGGGTGCGAGGACTTCGCCTATATGGCCAGGGCCGTCGAGGGTGCTTATACCTGGATCGGGGTCGGCGAGG
The DNA here is from genome assembly GCA_035503215.1 of Pirellulales bacterium. Lineage (GTDB taxonomy): Bacteria > Planctomycetota > Planctomycetia > Pirellulales > PALSA-1355 > DATJTR01. The sequence continues at coordinate 3,180 of DATJTR010000158.1, read as the reverse complement.
TTGGTCCCGGCAAGGGACTGCACGGCGACCGCTATGATTTCAACGACGAAATCGTCCCGATCGTACTGAGATATTGGGTTAATCTGGTTGAGCAGAGTTTGCCGGTGACATCGGATCAAGCGGGCGCCCGAACGCGGGCGCCGCACTCGCTCGCAAGGTGACCAGCGGCCGCGTCTACGCCACTGGTCCAAGTCCAGCGAAAGAGAATAGTTTGCTATCATCCTGAGTGTCGTTTTAGACTGTCTGGAGCTCGGACCCACAAAAGATGGTCAGGCGATGGGAGGATTCTGGAATGCTGACCAGGAGAACCATTCTGACGACCGGAGCGGCGTCGCTCGCTGCCCCGGCGGCGCTGCGGTCTGCACTCGGGGCCGACAAGACCGTCAAGATCGGCAATACGATGCCGTATTCCGGCCCGGCGTCGGCCTACAGCTCAGTGGGAAAGGCCGATGTAGGCTTTTTCAAGTGGGTGAACGACCAGGGCGGGGTGAACGGCACCAAGGTCGAGTTCATCTCGCTGGATGACAGCTATAGCCCACCCAGGACGGTGGAGGACGTACGGCGGCTGGTGGAGCAGGACAAGGTCGATTTCCTGTTCGGGACGCTGGGGACGCCCTCAAACACGGCGATCGCACCCTATTGCAACAGTCACCAGATCCCACAGTTGTTCATTGGGTCTGGCGCGGACAAATGGGGTGATTATGAGAAGCATCGTTGGACGATCGGTTATCAACCAAGCTATCGCACCGAGGCCCAGATCTACACGAAGTATATGCTGCGGGAGAATCCAAACGCCAAGCTGGCACTGCTTTATCAAAACGACGATTTTGGCAAGGACTACTTGATCGGCGTTCGCGATATTCTGGGCAAGAACTGGGAAAAGGTCGTGGCCAAGACGGCGAGCTATGAGGTGACCGATCCTACGATCGACAGTCAGATCGCCGATCTGCAGAACTCGGGTGCTGACGCCTTGCTGGCCGCCGCGACACCCAAAGCCGCGGCCCAGGCCATCCGCAAGGTGCATGACCTGGACTGGAAGCCCATGTTTTTTATGAGCAACGTCGCGATCTCCGTCGGATCAGTAATGCGGCCGGCCGGCGTGACGAACGGGATCGGGATCATCAGCACGCGCTACTATAAAGACCCGACCGACCCGGCCTGGGAGGCCGATCCGGGAATGCAGGCTTTCATGCAATTCATGGCGAAATACGTCCCCGGCGGCGACATCACTGACAGCGCCTACGTCGCCGGCTACGGCGGAAGCTACACGATGTGGAAGGTGCTGGAGGCGTGCGGCAGCGACTACTCACGCCCGAACGTGATGAAGCAGACGCTCAGTCTGCACGAGCTGGAAAACCCAGTTCTCCTGCCGGGCATCAAGCTGAACACCAGCCCGACGAACTACCACCCGATTCGGGCCATGCAGCTCGTGAGGTGGGATGGCAAGACCTGGGTGCGCTTCGGCGAGGTGATTGAAGGCGGCGAAACCTGATCGATGGGCGGCTCGTGGCTGTGCGGCTCGGCGACAGGGCGCCTGCTCGCCGAAGTTACGCGGAGCCGACGAGCGAGCACGGGATCAACTCAACGAATCGCTCTCCGCATCGTGTCTCCTCTCTTCAGGTCCACAAGGTGTTCCAACTGAAGATTGCCGGCGTTCCGCCGGTATGCACAAAGACGAGCACGTCGTCTTTGCTGTACCGTCCCGCTCGGATGTGAGCGATCATTCCAGCCGCGGCCTTGCCTGTATAAATCGGATCGAGAATTATCCCCTCAGTGCGCGCGAACAGGCGCGTGGCTTCCACCGCGGCCTCGGTCGGGATGCCGTAGCCCTTTCCGACAAACCCCATGTCGTTCTCGATCTCTTCGTCTGAGACGACCAGATCGAGGCCGAGCATCCGCGCCGACTCATTGGCAATCGCCGCGGTCCGGCTCGGCACGTGGAACTCATCGGTGGCGGTCACGCCGTGGATCTCGATGCCCGCGTTGGTCAGCCGCCGGCCCAGCACCAGACCGGCCTGCCCCTTGCCGCTGGAGGACATGTAAAAGCTGGTGGGACGCACTCCGGCCCGCTGCATTTGTTCGAGGATTTCGAGTGTCGTCTCCAGGTAGGCGATGGCCGAGGCCACATCGAACATCGGATTGTCGTTCAGGATATGCGGGCGGCCGCCGGCGTCGCGGCACCTTCGGGCGGCAAGGTCGAGCTGCTCGCGTTGCGCCTCGCGGGTTGGCGCGAAGATCACTTCGGCGCCCAGCAGGTAATCGACCAGCAGATTGCCTTGCACTATGTCCGGCCGCTTTCCCTGCAGCACCAGGATCGTCTTCAATCCCAGCTTGTTGCAGGCGCCCACTGTTTGTCGTGCCGAGTTGGACTGCAGGTCGAGCCCGACGATCACCGTATCCGGCTTTTCCGCCATCGTGCGGGCGAGTCGGAATTCCAGGTTGCGCAGCTTGTTGCCGCCGAATGCGACGCCAGTCAGATCGTCCCGCTTGATGAAGATGCGCGGGCCGCCGAGTGCCGCGGTGAGGTTGGGCGCCTCCTGCAACGGGGTCGGGGTCAGCGCGAGCTTCACGCGGGGAACCTGCGCGATGCGATCGCGGATCCAGTCGTATTGCGTGGTTGCGGCCGAATCGATTACCACGGTGCGCGTTCACCGAGACCGCCGGAGTTCCGGCGACACCCCGCTCTGGCGCCCGACCGTCGCGGACTCAGTTGCCACGATATAGTCGCGCGTCAGCGGGACGGCCGTCTGCTGGTGCGCAAGCTGAATTTGGAACACCATCATGTTTTCGCGACGGAACGACAGCTCCGCCCCGGCCAGGTAGAACTCGAACATGCGGCAGAACCGCTCGTCGTAGAGCGAGGCGATGGCGTCGCGGTTGGCGGCGAAGCGCCGGCGCCAGTGGCGCAGCGTTTCGGCGTAGTGCAGCCTCAGGATCTCGATATCCGCCACCAGCAGCCGCGAGCCTTCGATTGCGGGCAGCACCTCGGACAACGCCGGACAATAACCGCCCGGGAAGATGTAACGGGCGAGCCAGGGATTGGTGCTGCCGGGTTGCTCGTTGCGGCCGATTGCATGGAGCAGGGCAATGCCGTCTGGGTTCAGACAACGTGCGACCGCGTTGAAGAAGGCCGGGTAGTAGCCGACGCCGACATGCTCGAACATTCCGACCGACACGATG
>DATJTR010000157.1:0-4508 GCA_035503215.1 Pirellulales bacterium | reverse complement strand
TGCTGAGGACGAGCGGCCGGCCGGCGCCGGCGCTGCTGGCCGCAATCGGCTTGCCGGGGACACCGGCGATTTGCACCAGATGGTGCTCTTCCAAGAGCGCGCCGATCGTGGCCGTTTCGCAGCCCAAGCCAATCAGCAAATAGCCGCCGATGTTCGGATGCCGAGCGATGCCGGCCATCACACGATTGAGCACCTGATGATTCAGCCCCTTGTAGGGCATGCCGCAGCCGCTGCCATGCGTGAACGCCACGACCCCATCCACATTGGGGAAATCGCGCCGCAGCGTCTCGCGGTCGAAGCGCCGCGCGACGTAGCGACTGACCGAGGCCGAACAGTTCACCGTTGAAATCACGGCGATATAGTTGCGCGTGCCCGCCCGGCGGCCGGCGCGAGGATAGCCGAGGAACGTTTTGCCGGCCAGCGGCGTCGGATCGGGCGGAATGTCGGTCGACTTAGCGTGATCGCGAGTGAATTGACCGGCGGCCAAGTTGTGGCTGTGCACCCATTCACCCGCGGCGATCGCCTGCGTGGCAAAGCCGATCGTCTGACCGTATTTCACGACCGCTTGTCCGACCACGATGGGCACAAGCGCGATCTTGTGGCCGAGCCGCACCGCCTGATGTAGCTTTACCTGCCGGCCGGCCGCATCGATCTCGTTGCCGGCATCGAGCGCGCGAGCAGCGACACAGACATTGTCGGCGGGGTTGAGAACGACAACGTCGATGGCCGGGGTGGGGCGGTACATCGCGGGTATTCCGATCGCTAAAGGGACAGGAAGCTGCGCGGGTAATTTGGCAACCCTCGCAACCGGCAGACAAATGGGAAGAATTGCTTACCGCTCGCGTCAGGCGGCGACCGGCGGCGGCTCGTCGACGAGCTGATACCAGACGTTCCGCCGACGCGGCGTATAGCCCAGCTCGCGGATCGCCGAGCGAATCTCTTCCAGCGTTAGATAGTGTACCGTGCCCGCGGCGGCCACGACATTCTCTTCGATCATCAGGCTACCCATGTCGTTGGCGCCGAAGAGCAGCGCCATTTGTCCGATTTTCAGCCCTTGCGTCACCCAGCTGGACTGGATGTTGGGGAAATTGTCGAGATACAGCCGGCTGACCGCTTGGGTCTTGAGATATTCGAACGAGCCGGCCATGGGGACGTGCGCCATTTCGGTGTGCTCGTTCTGGAAGGTCCAGCAGATGTAGGCGGTGAAGCCGCCGGTCTCGTCCTGCAATTGCCGCAGCCGTTCGAGATGCTCGATCCGCTCGGCCAGGGTTTCGATGTGGCCGAACATCATCGTGGCCGTGCCACGCCCCCCCAACTCGTGCCACATCCGGCACACATTCAGCCAGTCGTCGGTCATCACCTTGCCACGGGTCATCGCCGAGCGGACGCGATCGACGAGGATTTCGGCACCGCCCCCCGGCAGACTGCCCAACCCGGCCGCCTTCAACCGCTCGAGCACCGTGCGCAGGGGCAGCTTCGATACTTTGGTGAAGTGATGAATCTCGGGGGGACTGAAACCGTGGACGTTGACCTGTGGAAAGCGGGTTTTGATGTCCCTCAGCAGCTCTTCGTACCACTCGAGTTTGTAGTCGGGATGGAGGCCGCCTTGCATCAGGATTTGATCGCCGCCGAGGTCGACCGTTTCCTGAATCTTTTGCATCAGCACTTCGCGATCGAGCACGTAACCTTCGGCGTGCTTCGGCCGACGATAGAAGGCGCAGAAATCGCAAACCGCCGTGCAGACGTTCGTGTAGTTGATGTTCCGGTCGATGTTGTAGGTGCGATACGACTCGGGATGCAGCCGCCGGGTGACGGCGTCGGCCGCGCGGCCGATGGCCGCCAGATCGTGCGATTCGAGCAGCGCAAGTCCTTCGGCGGGTGTCAGGCGCTGGCCGTCGACGGCCTTAGCCAGCAGTGGGGCAATGGTCGAGTCCAAGGTCAACTCCCTCGGGAGCCAGCCCCAACCGTGCGGCATGGCGATGAAACAGTTCCAAGCCGCGCAGCTCACGCGGCCCCAAATAAAAATACAGATTGTCGCGCAGGTAGGACAAGCACTGCGGTCCGGTCAAACCCAGGGCCGGCGCCTCGCGCTCGGCAATTTCCTGCAAGTGGCCCACGCCGGCGTCGCGTGCGCCGCATAAAGCGGCGTCGAGATGGCCCAACTCAGTGCCCAAGCGGGTGGTCCACATCGCAAAGACGAACGGCAGTTCCGCCCAGCGGCACCACTGATCGCCCAAGTCCCACACGAATTCGAAACGCCCCGGCGGCGATTGCATCGCTCGATCGCCGATCAGCAGCACGGCGTCGGCGGCAGTGTCAGCCAAACCGGCACCGATGGGTAGCGGTTCGAGCACGGGCCGCAAACCAAACCGCTCGTGCAACAAGATCTGCACCAGGGCCGCGCTGGTCCGTGAACCGACGTCCAAGGCCAACGAGCGAATCTGCTCGACCGGCCGTCGGCCGAACAGTTTGACGCTCAGCACAGGCCCACGGCAGGCGATGCAGGCATCGGAAACGATCCGATAGCCGGGATTCTGGAAAAACTCGATCGACGGAATCAGGGCCACATCCAATCGATCGGCGGCCAATTCGTCGGCCAAGCGGCTGGGATGGTCGAGCACCAACTCCACGCCCGGCGCGAAGCGTTCCCACTCGTAAATGAGGGGCTTCGTGTTCAGATAGCTGACGGCGCCCGCTCGCAGTTTGCGATCCATCGTTCGGCCCAAAGGGGGCAAGAAGGAGGGCGGCTACGCAGGGGTGCAAAGTCCATCGCTCCCCCCGCTGCCGAGTCTGTGAATTATTTCACTAAGCCAATTATAGGGAGACCAATTCCGCGGCCAAGGGCGATAAGATAACCGTTAAACTTTGACGATTGTAACGATTGTAGGGCAGGCCGGCTCGCCCGTTTTGGCCGGCCGCCGACCCGGAATTACCATCGCAAACGCTTATGCTTCAATTGCTTGCGAGAATCCAACACTACCTGGCTCCGGTTGTTTTTGAGTGATCCGAACCGACTGGCACAGCCGTTATAAGCGTTAGAGTCGGGCGGGCGAAACCCTGGTCGTCGAAGGCGCCGCTCGCACCGCCGGCCCTTCTTCGCATGTCCGCCACGGCAGGAAGTCCCCTTCGGGAATTGAACATGAAACGCATCGTCTTGGCCTTGATCGCGTGTGGGTTGATAAGCGGATTGGTCGATGCGTGGGCCCAACCGGCAGCGGCCTGGCACCATTACCAGTACTGCCCCAACATGATGCGTCCCTGTTACGGCTGCCGCGGTCCGGCTCTGGCGCGCGGCTATGCCCCGGGCTACTACGGGCATGGAAGCTGGGGCTACTGGCCCTCGTACCAGATCGGCGCGACCCAACCTTGCTGCCAGTGCAACGGCTTTGCCAATTTCCGCTATGTCGGGGTCGGGCCGGCGGCCCGCTTTTACGGCTACGGCTTCGGTTCCACGCCCCCCGGCTTTGGGTTGGGCGAACTCTATTGGTGAGCCGGCCTCTTGGCAAGCCTTTCACGGCCATGCGCGCCGGGCGGGCGGGCAGTTGCCTGCGGCGTGGCATACTCCGGCCGCGTCAATCCTCGTTGCCTTGTAGCTTGAACACAATGGCAGCGAGCGCGCCCCCGACAAACGGGCCGACCAGATAGATCCACAGATTGCCGATGGGTGCCTTGGTAACCAGGGCATGCACGACCGAAGGGCCGACACCGACCGCCGGATTGAATGCTCCGCCCGAAATCGCCCCGCCAGCGAACGCTCCGACGACGACCGTAAAGCCGATCGCCAGGCCGTAGAACGAGTTTCCGTCGGTCTTGGCAGCCGTGGCGGCGTTGAGCACGACCAAGGCCAGGGCGAACGTATAAAGCCCTTCGACCAAAAGTGCCGCTGACGTCGTTACGCCCGCTTTGCCCTCGGCCCAGCCGGCCGGAGCCAGAGCGAAAGTGGTCTTCACCGCCTCGCCGTCGACGGCGTAGCCGGCGAGGATATAGCTGGCCACATAGGCCGCGGCGATGCCACCCAGGAACTGGGCGACGAGGTAGGCCAGAAAGTCGCCGGGCATCAATTTGCCGCGTAGCAAAACTGCCAGCGACACGGCCGGATTGTAGTGGGCCCCTGAAATGTGCCCGCCCATGTAAACCATGACCATTAGCGATGCCCCAATGGCCAACGGAGCCAAGGGCACCTTACCTAACACCGTCAAACAAACGGTCAGAACCAGGAAAAAAGTGCCAATGAACTCGGTCATGTATTTATTCATCTTGCTTCCTTTTAGGCAGCGAAAAAGCCCGTCCGCCGAGGGCTCGGGTGGCCAAGTTGGTTTAAAAAAGAGCTTGTTTGCCGGCGAAACCCGGCGGATTTCAGACAGTGGCCGAGAAGTGTCGCGGCCTGCGCGGTGATCATAGCAACTGGTGGGGGTGGACGACAATCGTTCCCTAACGGCGCGGGCCGATAGAGCACGAATTGTCTAGCAGCCGCAGACCGGTCAGACTAGGAATTGGCATTTTCTGGT
>DATJTR010000156.1:0-3031 GCA_035503215.1 Pirellulales bacterium | reverse complement strand
CTCCGCGGCAAGGTTTTCGAGCGAGAGGGTCAGCAGGAAAGATCCGTCGGATTGCTCGACCAGGTCTTCGACGTTGGAACGCATGCCCCGAAAGGCCAGTTCCTCGATCTGCCGCCGCGAATCTTGCTCGCGCGAAACGGTTCGCTGTTGGAATCCAGCGGTCAGATGGTTGATGGCGAAAATCGCCAACGTGACGGCGAACGTCCAACCCAGAAAATCGATCACGAAACGCCCCAGACCGGCACCCAGCGGCTGAATCGGCTCATCCGCCGGCGAGCATGCTGACGGCGAGGCCTCGTGCAGCGGGGGGGGCCAAGCGACGCGTTCGATTGGCTGAAGCCGGGCGTCAACGCGGTCCGGAACCAGGTCCTCGACGATTCGACCTTGATGTAAATAGATCAGTCGGTCGGCCGAACGAGCCAGACGCGTGTCGTGTGTGACCAGAACGAGCGTGGCTCCGTGTGCCTGCTGCACCCGACGCAATAACGCGAAGATTTCCTCGGCAGTCTGCTCGTCGAGGTCGCTCGTCGGTTCGTCCGCCAAGAGCAGACCGGGGCGATTGACGAGTGCGCGGGCGATCGCCACGCGTCGCTGTTGGCCGCCCGAAAGTTCGCGCGGGAAGGCGGTTTCGCGATTGGCCAGACCTACTTCGGCCAGGCACGCGCGTGCCGCGGCGTAAGCCCGGGGGTAACCGCCGCCGGTTTGCAGCAGTGCCGCCAGGGCGACGTTATCGATCGCCCGCAGGTTGGGTAGCAAGCTGGAGAATTGAAACACGAAGCCAACCTGCCGGCCACGAAAATCGGCCAGGCCGCTGGGAGTGAGCTGACCGAGATCCGACTCGCCGACGGTGACCGAGCCGGCCGTCGGCCGACACAATCCCCCGACGAGAGCCAGCAGCGTCGATTTGCCCGAGCCCGATTGGCCACAGATCGCGACGAATTGCCCCTTCGCCACGTGCAGATCGACCCCATCGACTGCCGCGACGGCGGATCGCCGGCCGACGTAGGTTTTGGAAACTCCGTTCACGTTGAAGGCGAATGTCTCAACCATCGGCGCGCAGCAATTCGTAAGGCTCTTCGTGCCCGATCCACCAGGCCGGGACCACCGCTCCCGCGAGCCCGATGCCGCAGGCCACCAGGGCGCAAGCCAGGCCGCTAAGGAGGATGGTCGACGATGCAGGCAGCAAGAAAGTGACCCGGATCCGCTCAAAGAAGAAACCGAGCGAGCGCTCGCACAGCAGGATTCCGGCGGCGCCAAAAACCGCGCCGCATACGCCGCCGCCGGCCGTCGTCAACGCGGCTTCGGCCAAAATGACATGCACGAGCCCGCGCGGCCGGAGGCCAATCGCCAACAAGAGTGCCAACTCGCGGCGGCGCTCGACCAGCAGGCCCCAAAACAGCGCGGCCACGAGCAGCGTCGTGCTGAGCAGCATCAGCAGCATCAAGCCCACGACGCTCGAGAGCAGCGCGCCGAGCGCGTGACGCACCGAACTATACAGTTGATTGCCGGACACGATTTTGACTTCCTGGAACTGGGCCGCGGCAAAACGGAACTGCTCGACGGTAAAGCCTGGCTGTAGCCGTACCAGGAGGCCGGAATAGGAAGGCGGCGCCGGATCAAGAAGCGGAGAGCCGCCGGTCTTTTGCGCGGCTTCGTCGAGCAGTGCCAACGTTTCGAAACTGACGAACAGCGAGCGTTCGAAGGGCCCCACGCCGGTCAGGGGCAGTTTTCCATAGACGGGGAGCTGGCGGCCGAAGAGCGTGATCACGTCACCGGCCAACTCCTCCCGGCGCGCGCCGACAATTACGTCGCCTGGGGCCAGTCCGCGCTCCATTTTGTCCGCAAGCCAGGACTGCACGGTGAAGTCCCGCGCCGGATCGAAAGCCACGAGATCTTCGTGGCCGTGGGCCCCTGGCAAGGCAACATGTCGCTGGGGCGCGACGAGTTCGACGCCGGGTAATCGGGCGATTCGCTCGGGCAAGTCGCCGGCGAGCGCGGGCTCGGTTGCCTCGACGCACAAGAGCGCCGAGGTCAAATTGGTCGTGGCGTCGCGCGGCACGACCAGCAGGTCGGCGCCCATTCGCGCCAGGCCAACATTCATGCTGTTCTCGATCGCCTGGCGGAGCACGACGGCCGTGAAAACCGCTCCGGTTCCTACGGCCACGGTGAGCGACAGCAAGAGCGTGCGTGCCGGGCGACGGCCCAGATTCTGCACGGCCATGCGGACGAAAAGCAGCGATGGCCGCACAGCAGGCAAGCCTCCGGGGGAGGAGATTCGAGCCGATCGAGATACGAGAACTTCGTGCCGGCGATTCGTGCTCGGCGCATGGTCCCGATGATCGCGAATCGTGCCCTCGGCTGCAACAACCTGAACGGATGAAAGCGGAGCTACCGGAAAAGCGGAAGCGCGTGGTGGCTCAAACAGAGAGATGTGGCTAGGGCCTCGATCGGTTGGTCGGTGTGCCAAGCGGTCGAGCACTTGACATTTCGTAGCGTGGCATAACAATGCGGGCAGCTTGGATTCGTTTCGCTGCTACGCCGGCATCCAGGACGCTCACCCGGGATGGTGTTCGTCGTCGGCTTGGGCAAAGGAAGCGTAGCAGGCCAGTCGGTGTTGAAGTTCCCCTCATCACGGTAGTTCGGGGAGCGTCCACGTGAGTCGCGGACTGTTGCCATGGATGTTGCTGGGCTGCGTCGCTCTCGTCGGATTTGCATTGGCTGCCCGCGGGATCGGTGAATCTGCGGCGCCGCACGCGCGCGACTCCGTTCCGGCGCGCAAAATCGTCGCGTCTTCGTCCGAGCCAGCGGCTCGGCATTACGTCACGCCCGATCAACTGGCCGCCGCTTCGCGCGACGTGGCACCGACGATCGTCGATTTTCAGGCGGTTGCCCACGATCGTGGTCTTCGCTCTCTGGCTGAGCTGGCCGATGGCCGCCCCGCGATTCTGGTCTTCGTCAAGCAAGGCTGCCCTTGCAGCGTGCAGTTTCAACCGGTCTTCAACCGTCTGGCCGAAGCTTTCGACGGCCGGAT
>DATJTR010000155.1:0-9087 GCA_035503215.1 Pirellulales bacterium | reverse complement strand
AACTGCGCAAGCGAAAAAGCGCAGTGGTCCTAACAATGGTTAGGAATACCCGAGCGTGCAATTCAGAGCAAGATCAGTTTCGCTTGCTAGCAAATCGCATAGCCAGCGACCCAAGCGCGCCGCGCAAAGTCGGGCAGCCTTTCTTGGCCGCTTCAACTAGCTCGGCACGGGAATTTCGTCAACCAGGCGCTGAATCAGCGCTTCGACCGCCTGCCGCTCGCCTTGATGAAACGAGCGGGCGATGACGCGGTGCGCCAGCACCGGAACGGCCAGACGCTTCACATCGTCGGGAACGACGTAGTCGCGATTTTCGATCACGGCCAGGGCCTGCGCGGCGCGATACAAGCAGAGCGCACCGCGCGTGCTGACCCCCACCTGCAGTAGCGGCGAGTGCCGCGTCGCACCCACGATGTCGAGCAAATAATCGGCCACCGATTCTTCCACAACCACGCGCCTGGTCGCCTCTTGCAGGGTCAGAATCCGCGCCGAGTCGAGCACCGGCTCGAGCCGGTCGACCGGTTCGCCGCTCCGATGGCTCGTGAGCACCTGCAGCTCGTCTTCTCGCTCGGGATAGCCGATCGAAATGCGCAGCAGGAAACGGTCGAGCTGACTCTCGGGCAGGGGATACGTTCCCTCGAACTCGAACGGGTTTTGCGTGGCGATGACCATGAACGGCTGCGGCAGCCGATGCGTTTGGCCATCGGCCGAAACCTGGGCGTCGCTCATCGCCTCCAACAGCGCGCTTTGAGTCCGCGGCGGCGCACGATTGATCTCGTCAGCCAGCACCACGTTGCCGAAAACCGGCCCGTGATTGTAAACGAACTCGCCGCTCTCGGGATGAAAGACGCTTGAGCCGGTGATGTCGCTGGGCAGCAAGTCGGCGGTGAATTGAATCCGCGAGAAATGCCCCGTCGCACTTTTTGCCAAAGCCTTGCCGATCAGCGTCTTACCGACGCCGGGCACGTCTTCCAGCAAGATGTGTTCGCCCGCCAGCAGGGCCACGATGCATAGCCGAACGACCTCGGGCTTGCCGAAAACGACTTGAGAGATGTTCTGCTCGAGCTCGCCGACGAGACTGAATAACTCTGTTGCCATGCACTGCCCCGGAGCCGGGTGGAGACATTCGTCCGAGCCTCTTCTACTGCTTATCCTAGTCATCCGCGGTTCCCGCGGTCCAGAGCCGCGAGCAGCCATCCATCAATCGGGCCGAAGAACCGCTTGGCACTCGACCGGGCGAGGACAACAGGCCAAGTCTACGGCCGCGGATTGAAGCACCGCCTGGCGGCGCTATACTAATTGCCAGCTTGGACGGTTTGCCCGGGAAGCCGAGTCCGCCCCTCGCAGGTAGGTTCGCTGAGGGCCGACCGAAAAGAAGGCCGCTCGGTCACGCGTCGGACGGCCTGGCCGTGGGGCGAAATAAGGGATTTCGAGATGGCCTATCTCATTGGCACGGATGAAGCCGGCTACGCGCCCAATTTGGGTCCGCTCGTCATTACTTCGACGGTTTGGCAGATCGCTGAGGCCCCCTCCGACCTCGATTTATATCGACGTCTGCAGTCGGTCATTTGCCCGATCGCAGAGAGCCAGCCGAATGGCCCGCTGCTGGTGGCCGACTCCAAAGCCATTTACAGTCGAGCGCGTGGGCTGGGACTGCTGGAAAGGGGAGTGCTGGCCATGATGAGCCTGGTCGGCGAAGTCCCTTGCGATTGGCGGGCAGCTTGGCAATCGCTCGACAGCGATGCGGCCGACCACTTGGATCACTTGCCCTGGCACCGCGAATACGACTCGGCGTTGCCGCATTCGGCCGATCGGGACGACGTGCTGGCTGCGGCCGGTCGTTTGCGCGAGGGAATGGCGGCCGCCGGCGTCGAACTGTTGAGCGTGCGTAGCACGGCCGTTTTTCCCGAATCGTTCAATGCCGGTGCCAAGCGTTGGGGAAACAAAGCAGAGGCCCTCTCGAATTGGACGCTCGGACTAGTAGCCGACGCACTGGAGTCGTGCCGGGGCGCAGACGTGCACGTCGTCTGCGACAAACACGGTGGCCGGAATCAGTACGGTCGCTTGCTGCAGCAGCAGTTCCCGGACTACCTGATCGAGGTTCGCGAGGAAGGAACGGCGGCGAGCATTTATCGCTGGGGACCGCCGGAACGGCGCGTCGAAATCCGCTTTTGCGCCGGCGGCGAGGCGTATCTGCCGGTCGCACTCGCGTCGATGGTGTCGAAGTACCTGCGCGAGTTGGCAATGCACGCCTTCAACGATTTTTGGTGCCGACAAGTTCCCAACTTACGGCCGACCGCCGGCTATCCCGGCGATGCGCGCCGCTTCAAGCGCGAGATATCGAAGGTGCAAAGGCAGTTGGCGATCAAAGATCGCGTGTTGTGGCGCCGTTCGTAGGGCAATCAGGGCGAAGCGAAACCAATGCTTTTATATATCGTGCGTCACGCACCGGCCGGCCAACATGGCGATCCGCGGTATCCGAACGATGCCCTGCGTCCGCTGACTTCCAAAGGAGAGCGTCGCTTCGCCCGGCAGGTGAAAAGACTCGTCAAACGCGGGATGGCGCCCACGCTGGTGGCGACCAGTCCGCTGGTCCGCTGCCTGCAAACTGCCGAGATCCTCGTCGAACGGATGCGCGTGGACTGCAAGTTACTCGAACGCGAAGAGCTGGCTCCTGGAGCGACGTGGAGCGATTTGGTCGGCTGGACGAACGCCGAGGGAGTGAGCGAGGCCGCCTGGGTGGGACACGCCCCGGACGTCGATCAAATCACGGCCGAATTGATCGGGTCGGCAAAAGCGAATCTTTCGTTCGCCAAGGGGGGAATCGCGGCCATCAACTTCGCGGACGAAATCGTCCCAGGCGAAGGGGACCTTTGCTGGTTCGTGCGGCCGAAGCTAATCGCCTGACAACGACGAAACGGCCCGCAACAGCAAGTTTTGTCGCGGACTTTAAAGCAATAATGATTATTGATATAGTGCCGGGGTATGGCGCCCGGGCGAGGAATTGCGCTCGCCCGATCGGCACTTTCCACCCCGTGGCCATCGTGGGGTGAAATATCCCGCGAAGCCGCCTACCTGCCCAGCGCCCGCCGATGCGTCGCGGCCGCTATCAAGACCTGAAAAGACCTGAGGAGTATCGCGTGGCCATGCAACGTTTCATCGGTTTTCGCGTGATGTTTGGTTTGGGGATGCTGGTGAGTCTGATTGCCGTCGGCTGCGAGCCGGCTGTCTCACCCAAGCCGACAGCCAAAGTTGTCGGCAAAGGAGACGTGGCTTCGCCGCCGGACGAAGGCTCGCCTAGCGGCGAATCAGCGGCGGACACGAAAATGTCCGAAGCAGGCCCCGTCGAACCGACACCGAGTGGCGACTCAGCCGTTACCGAGCCCACGAGTGGCGATGAAGCCGAATCGAAAAAACTGGTGCTCGGCGCGGACCCCGAGATGTATACCGGCATTCCGGGGGACGGCCCGCTGACGTTGGAGCAAGTTGAAAAGTGGCTCGAGGATCCCAAGAACAACGAGGTCCTCGACTTCGAGTTGCCGCTGGGCCTGGCCGCGGGTGCCGCGCAGATTCAGGGCGTGGCCGAGAACCCGCTCACGCGGGCTAAGATCGAGCTGGGTCGCCAGCTTTATTTCGATCCTCGGCTTTCGGCCGACGGCACGGTGAGCTGTGCCTCGTGCCACACGCCAGACGAAGGCTTCGCCCGCCACACGCAGTTCGGCGTGGGGATCAGCGGGCAGCTCGGCGGCCGAAATTCCCCTCCCAGCTACAACCGAATTCTCAGCGGAGCGCAGTTCTGGGACGGCCGGGCGAAATCGTTGGAAGACCAGGCCGTCGGCCCGATCGCCAATCCGATCGAGATGGGCAACACGCACGAGGCCGCCGTAGCCGCGATCAAGAAAAGTCCGATTTACGAGAAAGAATTCCAAATCGTGTTCGGCGAGCTATCGATCGACGCCGTGGCCAAGGCGATCGCTTCGTTCGAGCGCACGCTTGTCACCGGCCCGTCGCCGTTCGACTACGCGGAACGTTTGCGCCCTTATGCCGAAGTCGACATCGACGAACTGAAGACCGACGATCCGGATACGTATCAGAAGTATCTCTCGTACAAGGAGGCCGCCGAACAGCATCCGATGTCGGAGAGCGCCACGCGGGGCCGTGAGATCTTCTTCGGCACCAAGGGGGGATGTACGGCGTGCCACGTCGGTGCGAATTTCACCGACGAGAAATACCACAACTTGGGCGTCGGCACCGACGTCGACCAGGCCTCGATCGATGCCGGACGCCAGGCGATCACGAAGGACGACAAAGACTTTGGCGCATTCAAGACGCCCACCGTCCGCAATATCGAACACTCTTTTCCCTATATGCACGATGGGAGCCAGAAAACCCTGGAGGAAGTCGTCGAGTGGTACGCCAAGGGGGGCCATCCCAACCCGCATCTCGACGAAAAAATCAAAAAACTTGACCTCAGCGATCAGGACAAGCAGGACCTGGTGGCCTTTCTCAAGGCCTGTAGCGGCGACTTTCCCAAGGTCGAACGCGGCCGCTTCCCGCAATAGCCGGCTGGCTACGCTTTACGACCGCGGGGCGAAAAAGGACCGCCCCGATTCGGGCGCCACTGCGTAGAATTAGGGCGGCGCGGTCGCTTGCCGTCCGAGACGGCGGCCTTAAGCCCCCCAGTTTGTTACCAGGATCTCCGGGTCTTCCAGAGCCGGTCAGAATCTATGCCGCAGAGTGACGAGATCTATCAAGATCGCATTCTCGAACATTTCGAAGAGCCGTTTCATCGCGGACGCTGCCCGCAAGCGACTCACGCCCACGAGGACGATAATCCTCTCTGTGGGGACGTCGTGCGGATGGAGCTGGCGATCGGGCTGGACGGCAAGATCAAGGACGCCTGGTTCGCGGGCGAGGGCTGCTGCATCAGTCAAGCGTCGGCCTCATTGTTGACCGAGTGGCTTTGCGGCCGCACGGTGGACGACGTGAAGCAATTCGCGGCCGAACGGATGCTGGACCTGTTCGGCGCCAAACTGACTCCGAATCGGCAGAAATGCTGTCTGCTGTGCTGGCGTGTCTTGCAGTCGGCCATTTATTCGCCGCTGGCCGGACCACCGTCCAGCACGGCGGAGTCGAAGCCATGACCCGACTCGAATCGACCAGACCTGTGAACGCGGCGGGAGCAGTAGCCCTGAATGTATCACGTCTCCGCGCCGATTTTCCGATCCTTTCCACTCGCCTCCACGGCGACGTGCCGCTGGTTTACTTTGACAACGCCGCCACGACGCAACGTCCTCGGCAGGTCATTCAGTCGTTGGTCGACGTATACGAAAAGCACTACGCCAACGTCCATCGCGGAATTCACTGGCTGAGCGACCAGAGTACCGATCTCTTCGAAGAGGCTCGGCGGAAGGTGCAAAACTTCCTCGGAGCCGCCGCGCGCGAGGAAGTCATCTTCACTCATGGGACGACGGAAAGCATCAACCTGGTGGCGCGAAGCTGGGGCGACGCGAATCTCCATCCTGGCGACGAAGTGTTGCTCACCGAAATGGAGCACCACGCCAACATCGTTCCCTGGCAGCAGATGGCCGCACGAACCGGCGCGGTTTTGCGCTTCGTTCCGATCGATGGCGATGGTCTGCTGCGGCTCGACGAATTCGATCGGATGCTCGGCCCGCGCACGCGACTGGTGGCGGTAACCGCCGTCTCGAATGTTCTGGGAACGATCAATCCGATCGACGAAATCGTTCGTCGTGCGCACACCGCCGGAGCGATCGTGCTGGTCGATGCCGCGCAGAGCGTGCCCCACGCGCACACCAACGTGCAAAGCTCGGCAGTCGATTTTTTGGCCTTCAGCGGGCACAAGATGCTCGGTCCATCGGGCGTGGGCGTGCTGTACGGACGGCGTGCCCTACTGGAGGCGATGCCTCCTTTTCTGGGCGGCGGCAGCATGATTCGCCGCGTGCGGCTCGAAGGCTTCGAACCTGCCGATTTGCCGGACAAATTCGAAGCCGGTACTCCTCCGATCGTGCCGGCGATCGGTCTCGGGGCCGCGATCGACTATTTGAGTGCGGTCGGAATGGACGCGATCCATGCCCATGAGCTCGCGCTCACGCGGCGCGCACACGAGGTTTTGGAGGGTGTGGGCGGAGTACGTTTCTTGGGGCCGTCCGCCGAGAAAAAGGCCGGGATCGTCAGCTTCGTGCTCGACCGGATTCATGCCCACGACGTGGCGCAATTGCTCGATCGCCAAGGGATCGCGGTTCGCGCCGGACATCACTGTGCGATGCCGCTACACAAGTGGCTGGGGATCCAGGCCAGCGCGCGGATCAGCTTCTATTTCTACAACACGCTGGAAGAAGTCGAGCAACTCGCCGCGGCGTTCGACCAAATCAAACGGCTGTTTCGCCGCAAGTCGTGAGGCTCACGTCTCGCCGCGTTGCCGCAAGACCTCGTAAAACAGTACCGCGGCCGTCACGGAAAGATTCAAACTGTCGGCCACGCCGAGCATGGGCAGTTTGATCCCAATGACGCCCGCGGCGTGCCAACGCGGCGAAAGTCCGGCGACTTCGCTTCCCAGCACCACAGCGGCACGCTGCGCCAGCCGAGTTTGACGATAATCGACCGCCCCATCGAGCCGAGCCGCATAAATCGTCAGCGCCTGGGCGCGGAGCCATGCCAGTGCCTCGTCACTCGTGGCCGTGCAAACCGGCAAGCTGAAGACGGTGCCCAAACTGGCGCGAATGCAGTTTGGATTGTAGACATCGGTCTGCGGATCGCTCACGACGACCGCGGAAACGCCCGCCGCATCGGCACTGCGGAGCACCGCTCCTACATTGCCCGGCTTCTCGACCGCCTCCAGCACGGCGACCAACGGGTTGGCAGGCAGAACCAGGTCGGCCAACGTGCGCCGTGGCGGTTCGGCCACCGCGATGATCCCTTCGGCTCGATTGCCGAATGCCAGCCGATTGAAGACCGCTGGGCTGACGTCAAACGCGGCGACTTTCCGGGTGGCGAGCAAGCGGGTGATGGCCGACAGATCGTGCCGATGATTCAATTCCGGGCACACGAAGGCTTCAACCACTTGCACACCGGCCGACAACGCGCGCGTCACTTCGCGACAACCATCGATGATGATTCGTCCCTGTGCCGCGCGTCCTTTGGCTTCGCGCAGCTTCAGAGCCGCTTTGACGCGCGGATTATGTGGGCTGGTAATCGATTCCATGTCTACCGCTGTCCAACGATGGTGCTAAAGCGGTCGCGCGTAACGCGCTCAAATTTCCCAGCGAGCCACGACGCCCGAAGGCATTCGCCGACCGTCCGTCGATGATAGCTCGACGCGGGTCGTAACAACACGCCCGACGGCATCGCCGGCCGCGGCCTGCAACGAATCGCGCGCCTCCTGGGTGCCGAAATCGGGGGTATGGCAAGAGAGCAGCACGAATCGCGGCCGGCCACCGGCCAATGCGAAGCAATCTCGCAGCAAAGCCGGTAGGCCCACTGCAACTTTCCAGGGCTCTCCCTTGGGTCCATGCCCATAACTAGGCGGGTCAAGCAGCACCGCGTCGTAGCGATTGCCGCGCACGAGCTCGCGGCGAACGAACTTCGCGGCGTCTTCGACGATCCAGCGGATTGGCGCCGCCGACAAACCGGACTGCTCGGCATTGCGCCGTGCCCAGCTCACACTGCTGCGCGCGCTATCGACGTGCACCACTCGGGCGCCGGCCGCAGCCATCGCCAGACTGGCCCCGCCGGTATATGCAAACAGATTCAGCACCGTCCATGGGCGGCCGGCACGCGCGATTTGATCGAATAGCCAAGGCCAACATTCGGCATGTTCCGGAAAAACTCCCAAGTGGCCGAACTCGGTGAGCCTCAGTTCCAGCGTGAGCTGCCTCCAGGAGATCTGCCAGGCTGGAGGCATGTCGACCGCGACCGTCCATTTTCCATCGGCTGCCGCTGATCGCTCGTAACGGGCAGCGGCTGTCGGCCACGCCGACGGATCGGCCGGGACCGCCGACGCCGCGGCCGGCGCCGGCCGATCAATCAAAAAAGGACCGAAGCGTTCCAACTTGCGTCCGGCACCAAAATCGACCAGTTGGTACTCGTGTGCAGCGAACATACGGCGCGGCGACGGCACAAGAGTGCGTGCGAAAAGCGGTGTCAGGATCGCGCGATCCGAGTCGGATCACTTTGGCCTTCGGGCGACCGGCCCCGGAGTGGGTCGGGGAGCATAAGCCAGACCGATCCAACCCTGATCGACCGTGAACTGCGAGATTGTAACATCCGCCAGACGAGGATCGGTGGTTACGTCGGGAGATAAGAGTCCCCAACCCCGTTCGGCAGACAGAACCTTGCTGAAAATGGTCCGCAGCGTCACCTGGGGTCTGCCTTTCAGGCTTTCGCCTTCCAGAAAAATCGTACCGTCGCGAACGAAATGGATGTCGAGTTGGGTCGTGTCGGGGCGGTAATGGGTTACGACGGCGAAGTTACGCCAGCGATGCTGCCCCTGGACCAGTTCCGCAAAGGCAAGCCGCACCTCGACCCGGCCGTTCTGGCAACTCACTCGCACCGCGTCTTGTGGAGCGAATCGCACCGTAACTTCTTCCGGCAAATCGACGTCCTGCGCGCTGGCCGCTGGCGCGCGATTTAGCTTGGAGCGAAGGTGAGCGAACAATTCCGCGAGCGTGAAGCTCTGATCATCGAGTTCGAGCCTGGCGAGCGCGTTATTCAATGCAGACTCGTGAACTTGCAAACTCATCAGGCTGCCCGACGGAGCTCGAGGACGTGGAGTATAGGCCCCCAACTGCTCATCGCCCGCCAGCCGCAGTCGCATGACCACCCGATCTTCGCTCGTCGAGAGAGCCAAGGGCTCCAGTTCCAGATCAAGCCGATCGAGGGTGTCCCATAACTGCCGTTTGAAGCGCTCTTTGAGTTTCGCGACGGCTTTGGAAATCTCGCTGTCTAATTGGATACGGGCCCGTTCGGCGACCTTGTGTTCGGTTTGGAAGCGAGCCTCGCCTTCGAGATCGTCGTGCTGCGACTTGGCGATGTTTCGCACCACCGAGCCGACCAGCGGAAGCCCATCGT
>DATJTR010000154.1:0-3890 GCA_035503215.1 Pirellulales bacterium | reverse complement strand
TGGGACGCGCGCGTGGTCGAAGCCTTCTTCCGCGCGCGCCAGGACATCCGCGAGATCTCCGAGCGAGAACGCGGACAAGGGGTGAACTTCAAAGTCGAGCGGCCGGCCTAGCGCGGACCTGCGGCCGCGTTCGAGCGCGCTTCGTGAAGGCGAACCGCCCAGCTCTGCACTAACCCGACGCGCCAGCGAGGGCCCCAGAGCGGGCACTTGCTCTTCGCTTTCAAGCCCCATTCTCGAGCCAGATGGCTCAGTTTCGCAGGGCGAATCCGCGCAAGCGTTTTGCTAGGTTTGCGCGTGTCGGGATGCGAATCTTCGCGCACCCGCACTCCCCACCCTCGAAGCGCGTTATGTCCGCCGATCGTTTTCGCACAGACTTGTATCAGGACGGCTATACCGAGCGCGGTTGGATCGCCGCCGTGGCGGGCCGCCACGACGGGCTCCGGTTCGACTATCGGCCGGTGCTGGCCGAAGAGCGGCACGAACTTGCCGCAGCCGCGGCCGGAATGACCGCCCACGAGTTCGATGCGCGCCTCGCCCGCTTTGTCGCGCAAAGAATCGTCGGCTGGGATCGGGTCGACGCGCTGGGCCAACCGGCCCACGTGTCGGCGGCGGCGGTGCAAGCACTGCCTGGCGAAATGTTCGTCCGGCTGGGCCGGATCGTGCTGGGGACCGCGGCCTCAGACATCGATCCGGCCTGGCCGGCGGGGGCGCGAGAGCGACTGCTGGCCCACGCCGCCGAAGCGGCCGCGAGGGGGCGCCCGATCGGCGAGGTGCGGGAAGAGAACGACGAAAAAAACTGCTGCTGGGGGTGAAGCTGATTCTGCTTCACCCCCAGTTGATCGAGCGGACCTGTGCCCGCTGCCAGGCCTGGCTGTACGACGAACAACATCAGGTGGTCCGCCGGCTGGGGCAGCCGGTGCCGCGTCCGCCCGAGTCGCTGCTGCCTTGTTGGCAATGCCCGAAACAAAGCCCTGCCGCGGCGGCCGGCTGCGAGCGGGACATCGAACGGATCGCCCGCACGGTGCGGCTCTATTTCGCGGTGCAGGCCACGGCCGGCCGCTGCCTCTCGGAACGTGAAGCGGCCGACCGCCTGACGGCCCGCAATCTGGCGCTCGTGGCCGCGGTGGTGCGTCAGGTGGCGCAAGCGCAGGCCGCGGCGCAAAGAACATGACCGGCCAGAGAGACGTCAGCGCCAGAAAGCAAGGGAAGGAGTTCGCATGGACGAGAACGTGGCGGCACGGCTGCGTGAATTGTTGCTCGATTTTCCCTTCGGCAACCAATCGGCCGACGACGAAGCCGTGCGGCGGCGAACGCTGATCTCCACGTTTCGCGTGGCGGGTCACTCGGTGCGGCCGCACTCGCATGCCAGGGGCGGATCGAAGAAGCACAAACGGCGCAGCGCGGCGCCGGCGACCGCTATGCCGCCAAGCGAAACGCCGCCAAGCCAAGGGCCGCACTCGCTCCTTGGAACGCTGCATCCGCACGACACGCTTGCACCTGATGGACTCATCGGTCAATTCAAGCGAAGGATTCTTGGCGCCGGCGAGCAGGGGGACGAAGAACCGCCCTGGATCGTCCCAGCGTTGCCGGCGGATCCGACGACGCCGGAGCCGATCATCGGCCAAATGATTCCCGAGCCGATCGCCCGTGCCGGTCCGCCGGGCACGCTTCTGCAACCAGAGCCGCTTTGGCGCACCGATCCGGCGACGCCTAACGAGAGATTGCCCGAGGTGCTCGACCCCGAGTGGCGTCGAGGCGAACGCGTGCAACCACCCCATGCGAAGCCCGAAGTGCTCGATCCTGTTCGGGTGCTTCCCGCCAACACACCGCCGCCCCGCGCAGAATACTCCGTATACCGGTTCCAGTTCGACGCTCAAGGCCGCCCGATACGCAAGAAACCCAAAATTCAGTTGGAGAAGGCTGGCGGCGCCGGCCAAGCGTCGGCCGACGACGCGGCCGATTTGGCAACGGCTGGCGATGCGTCAGATGTCGGCCTGCCGGATGCCGGATCGGCAGATTCGTTCTCGATCGATGCGGCTGACGACGCGGCAATGCTGGAAATGGACGGCGATGAGGCAGAAGCAACCAATGCCGGAGAGCCCTTCGATTCCCAATTCTCCATCGATTCGCTTTCTGCGGATGGCGGCGATGCCGCGGGCGATGGCGGAGGTGGCGACGACGGCAATCGTGTGCCGAGATCGGGCGATTCCTCAGACGACGAGAACGCTTCGGGCGCATTAGATGTTGCCGTCGAGGTTACGCCGATGCCTGACGCGGAAATCCACGCCGAAGTGGATCGGGAATTGGCCGCCACCGTCGATGCGGTCATCAACCAGCAGCTGCAGTGGCTGCAAGCCGCATCGTTCGACAGTGCCGCTGCGAGCAACGCGCTTTTCCCGCGTTGATGCAGTTCGACGGGTCGTTCGCTCCGTGTTGTCCCAGTGAGTGCAACTCGAGGCGCGGGCAAACGCCAGAAAGGATTCTGCAGGATGATCACCGGCAGCCCCGGAGAGCAGATCGTCCGCGCGGCGCGTGCCGCAACGAACAAGGCGATCGAACGACGCGCCGAGCAGTTCGCTCCGAAGCTCCGGCGGTGGCTCAGCGGAATTTTCACTCCGCCGATTCGCGCCGATTGGCGTGAAGAGCTGGCCGCGTTCGTCGCGCGCACTGCCGACGAGGACAAACTGCGGATCGCCCCACGTTCGGTGGAGGCGTTGGAGCGGCTAATCTCGTCGCGCACACGAGACACTGGCACGGAGCGAGCGGCCGGGGACCCGCAATCGGGCCAAATGAAACTTCTGGCAGCTCCGGCTCGCAAGGGGTCAGCGCCGAAAGTAGCCGGGCAGCCGAAGGCTACGGACCCTAGTGAGCGATTCGTCGGTTACCCCAAGATTCCGGAGAATCGCCGCTATTTCAGAGCCGAGCCCCTGTTCGACGGGAAGCTCGATTCGGCCAGGCAACACTTGGCGGCAATCAAGCAGTTGCTCGACTCGGTGGCGGCGAAACTCGGCGCCGCCAAACCGGAACAGGAGGTCGGACTCGACGACGAAGCCGCCGCCATTCGGCAGCATTTGTTCCTCTACAACGAAGACGTCGCGGTGGCCAGCGACTTGTGGCTGCGCTTTCAGCTTTCGAGCGACGCGGCCGCGAAGCTCGCCGAAATGCACACGCCCGTGGATTTTGGCTTGCCGGCCTTTGCCAACGAGCAACAGGCCGCACGTGCGCGGCATCAAAGCCTGGAAATCAATCGCCGGCTGCAAGGGCAACTGGCTTCGATGGATCGCGTCATCGCGACGATGCAAACCGTCGAGCTGGCGGCCAATGCAGCAAGCATTGCAGCCGGCGCGGGAATGGTCGTGGTTGCGGCGAAACAGGGGGGCAAATGGGCAGCGGTCAAACTTGTCGCCACCGGAGTGGCGCTCTACGGTGCGGACCGAGCAGGCGAGTTCGGGTTGCGGGCCGCAGGAGCAAGCGACCAAACGATCGCCGGCGTACGATTGGCCGGCGCCGTCATCACGCTGATACTGCTGGGAAGAATCGCCAAACGGCCGACCGCCGGCGAACCGCCCGTCGAACCGCCCGTCGAGCCGACCGGTCCCGCCGAGCCGACGCCGCCTGCCGAAAAGGCACCCAGCACCGTCAAGGCACCAATTCGGGAAGTGCCTGGCGCTGCAGCGAAACCGTCCACGGAGCCCCTTGAGACTCCACCGCAGGACGCGCCCGCTCCTCGGCCGGAGCCGGCGGAGCCTGTCGAAGCGCCATCTGAAACGTTACCAGGGGCGCAACCGGTCTCAGGCGCTGGTCCCGTTAGCTCACCCCCCTACCGCGGGCCGGGCCGTGCCGCCAGCGGCACCGAAAGGGCGAAGACCAAACAACCACGCCGCCCAGGG
>DATJTR010000153.1:0-3286 GCA_035503215.1 Pirellulales bacterium | reverse complement strand
TGTTTCGCGTGGCCCGCGCCGCAGCCATCGCCCGCCTCGGTGGGGACGATGCCAAACAAAAGCTCAGGGGATTGGAAAAGGGCATCGATAAATTCACTCCGGAAGAGCAAGTCACGCTTTGGGAGGGATTGGGCAACGCGTATCAGCGGCTGCATCGGCCGACCAACGACCGTGAATTGAACCATGCCGATTTCGAAGAGGTCCGCCGTTGTTACATGAAACTGGTCGAGACGCGGCCCGACGAGCTGTTCCCCTGGGAAAACATGTTCGACCTGGCGATCACCTACCACGAGGCCGAAGCGGCCGAAGATGCGGCCGAGCACATTCGCAAGATCACCGGCTTCTCGAATCCGAGCTACAAGTATTGCGTCGCCTCGGAGATCATCGAACAAGTCATGACCCGCAGGGCCGATGTGTCCCGTTTGGACGATGCGCGCAAACTTGTCGACGAAGCCTTGCGCGTGCGACCGGATTGGCATCGTCTTTACCGCCTGGCCGGTGAAATCGACGATTTGCAAAACCACGCCGAAGCGGCGGTCGACAACTACAAGAAATCGCAGGAACTGGGGGGCAGCAACGCCAACACCGCGCGCCGCTTGGTGGTCTTGCTCTATAACCTCGGTCGCATGCAGGAGGTTCAGGACGCCATCAAGTTAGTCGGCCGCGGCAATTCCAACCCGATGCTCGACAAGATCGATATCGAAACGGCGTTCCGCACCGGCGATCACGAAGAGGCCCTGAAAAAAGCCAAAGAGATGGTCGCCGCCAACCCGGACGACGAAGCGGCACATGTTTTCTACGGTCAATTGCTGGACGTCGACGGCCCCACCGACGAGGCCGAGCAAGAATTCCGGGCGGCACTGAAACTGAAGCCCGAGGCTTCCAAAGTCTGGTTGCTGTTGGTGGCCCACCTGGTGAACGCCGATAGGGCGGAAGCGGCGGCCAGCAAGAAGGCGGAAGCGGAGAAGCCCGCGGCCGAAAAGCCCGCCGACGACGACGCAAAGGCGAAGGACAAGCCCAAGAAGAAGGCCGGCCAGGTCGCAAGCAAGAAGGCCGACGACAAAAAAGCCGACGAGAAAAAGGCTGATGAGAAGTCCGCCAAGATGCAGGCCGCGGAAGAGGCGATTGCCGAAGCGCAGAAGTCCATTCCCGAGGACCAGCTCGATTCGTTCTTGTGGCAAGCCTATGAAATGACCGGCGACATTCCGCAGTCCGAAAAGTACTTGCTGGCTTGGCGCGACAAGAATCCCGAAAACTTGGCTTTGGAACGCGCGATCGCCTCGTTCTATCTCAAGCACAGCATGGCCGATAAGGCCCGCGCTCAGATCGAACAGATCCTGGCGCCTCGCAGCGGCGTCGACGACATGGCGCTGAATGCCACGCGGGCCTGGGGACGGCGCGCTTTGGCTCAGATGTTGGCCCGACAGGGAAATTATGCCGACGTCCAGCGGGCCATCGAACTCGTCGAGCAGAACAGCCCGGACGGCCAAGGACCGGCGGCCGACGACTTGCGGCTGATCGCCAAGATCCTGGCCAGTCGGCCCGAAACGAAATCTCGGGAGCGGGCCATCGAATTGTTCGAGCAATTGGCCGATCAGCAGCAGCTCGACGTTCGTGAGCGGCTGGCGCTGGCCATGCTCTACAATCGCATGGGAAAATGGCCGAAGTGCCGCGAAGAGCTGCAGTCGCTGTACGTCCGCACGCCCAAGAGCTCGGGCGTGCTCGGCAACCTGGTGCGATTGCTCATCGAGCACGATGAACTCGACAGTCTCGATAAATGGATGGAAAAGCTGGAAGACGCCGCTCCGGCGACGAAGAGCCCGGAAGGCAACGTCACCGTGCGGATGAAGACGCTGTGGCTGGTCAAGCAGAACAAGACCGACGAAGCGATCGAATTCCTCAAGAGTTTGACTCCCGAGACCATCGATAAGGAATCCTTGCCGCGGCTGGGATTGCTCGTCGGCGAGTTCGAGGAAGTGAAAGACTATGACGACGCCGAAAAGCTGATGCGCGCTTGGTATGATTACGATTCCACGCAGTCGCTGGCCTTGGCGTCGTTCTTAGGCCGCCGGGGCAAAGCCGAGGAGGCGTTCGAGATCCTGGATTCGGCGCGCGAAAAGCAACCGCTGCTCATCGTGTGTTCCGCGGGACTCGACGTGATCCGTTCCAATCCCGGCAAGGTCAGCGATCCACAGAAGGAGCAACTCGACAAATGGTTGAGTTTGGCCGCCGATGCAACGAAGGATCAAAGCGAACTGGCAAAGATCAAAATCCTGCAAGTGGAAATGCTGGATCTACATGGACGCTACGCCGATTCGATCAAGACCTATCGGTCGTTGCTGGACGACCCGGGCTTGAGCGATCAACAACGGGCGATCGTGCAGAACAACCTCGCGTTCATGTTGGCGACGCGCGGTAACGCCAAGGAGGTTGCCGAAGCCGAGAAACTGGTCGAGAAAGCGATCGCCCAATTGGGACCGGTCGGCAGCGTCCTGGATACGCGGGGCATGATTTACCTGATCGGTGGTAAGTCCAAGCAAGCGCTGGCCGATTTCAAGAATGCGGTCGATGAAGCTCCCACCGCCGTCAACTTCTTCCATTTGGCACTGGCCGAGGACAAATTGGGCAATGCGGCCGGTTCGAAAGAGGCCCTCGCCAAGGCCGAAGAGTTGAAACTCGACTTGAAACAGCTCTCGCCCGTCGAGAAAAAGGATTACAATCGCTTGCAGAAGAGCTCGACCAAGTCTGGAAAAGGCTAATACCGCCCATGGATGTCGGCAGCGTCTGGAAGGAGTATTTCCGCAAGTGGCCCGCGGAGATGGAGCGACGGGGAGTAATCGTAACCTCCGGCAATGAGCAGATCCCATTCGACGGTTTTGCCGTCGGCCCGGAACTGTTGTTGCTCGAGCGCAAAATTCCCGATACCTCCGGCGCGCGGAAGATCGTGCTTCCCTACGGCCAGATTGCGGCCGTCAAGATCACGGACGTGGTCAAGATGAAGGCGTTTCAGGCCCTGGGTTTCGAAGAGCCGGCAGCCAAGCGGCCGGGCACCGCCTGATTCGGCAGTGAAGGGGCTGCCGAGAGGACGCGCCGGCCGCGGACGTTTGCCCCGCTGTTTGAGGATCCCCCCCGCGGCGGCCGTCCGCTGTGCGGCCAGCGTTCCGCGAAGCCGCCGCGCTTTGACTGGCGTCGTGTTGGCCAGTAGCCTGTAGGGACGGTGCGGCGAACTGCCATGGTGGTTTCGCCCGCTCGCAGCTGCCGAGTTCACTCACCCACCAAGCGCGTT
>DATJTR010000152.1:0-3363 GCA_035503215.1 Pirellulales bacterium | reverse complement strand
ACGACAGCGCCGCCAGGCGGTTGCGGATCGTGCAGCCGGCCGGCTTTCTCGTTTTGCCGGCGTGGCCGATCTCGCGGCGTTCGAGGTCGGTACGCCAGGCGATGACATGGGCGCGTGTGACGATGCGAAACTCCTCCGGCTGCCGGATGCCGGTGAAGCGCATAAAATCCTTGACCGCGTTCTCGTAGACGCGGCGGGTGCCGGCATTGTCGAGATTGGCAAACCACTCGATTTCAGGCGGCACGTCGGCCAGTTGGTGGAACTCGGCGGCAGTCAGAATTCTGGAAACACGGGCGGGGGGGATTTCGGTCGGGAGCTGATCGGCGGTCATGCGCCCCCCGTGTTTCTTGTCGTCCATCAGGTCCGTGGATGGGAGCTGCTCATTCATGGCCGTGGCCTCACGATGCTGCCCGGCGGTACGCCGGCAAGCCTGTGCGCATGCCGGTAATCGGCCGCCAGCGCGTCGCGGTCGGTGCCGGCCGGGCCGCAGACGATCCGGCGCTGGTAGTTCCAGGCGTGGCCGGCCGCTTCCTGCCACGGCCGGTCGCCCGTCATCGGGCCTTCAACCGCGAACACGCCGCGGTCATGGTCGGTCACGATCAGGTAGAAAGGCTGGCCGGGGTCGGCTTGAGACATGGGCCATTTTAGTATTTAAAAAATCTGTTTTCAAGAATAACAGTGACGGCGGGGCGTCGTTCGGTGACTGCCGCTCGAGAGCGGCCGCGGCGGGCGGTCATGGGCGGGACGGTCTTGCAGAGTCTCGTTCTGGTTCTCCAAGGGCCCAACTGGGCGGCTTTGCGCCCAAAGCGCTCCTTCCCGCTGAGCCACGAATTTGCGGCCGGAACGACTGTGGGGCGGTGGTCATCACACAGGCAACGAAGATTGCAGCTATCATGCGAACAAACCGGCGGCCGGGGAGCTGGATGATAGCTTTCTATCTCATGGATGTATATCTGAGGGTAGCAAACGATGTTCCGCAGCCAGTGGGACGGGGGCGTGCCATTGCATACCTAAACGAAGTCCTTCCCCCGATCTGGGTAGCGAATTATCCCTCTACGGGTGGCGAAATCTTGACCGTCACACTCGGCGGACAGCCGGGCGAGAACGGCGCAGTAAGCACGATGTTCGACTTACAACCTAAACGATCGAAGAACGACGATCGAGTAGTAGCAGTCTGGGGGTTATCGAAGACCGAGCCAGCCAGCACGCGCAACACAAATCGTATGGCGGGATTCCTCGGTGGCGCGTGGGCAGCGGTTCATTCGGCGCGGGATCGCGGGCACTTCTATGCGCACACAATGGGCGGCGGAACCGACAACAATCTGTTTCCTCAGCTTGCATCAGTGAACCGCGGTGGAGAGTGGCGGCGTATGGAGCGGTATGCGGCCGAAAATCCTGGCACCTTCTGCTTCATACGGCCGATTTATAGAGATTCGAGTTGGGTCCCATCGCAAATCGAGTACGGCATATACAAGCTGCCACCAGCGGAAGCTTTCAGGTTTTGGGGAAACCTCTTTAGGAATTAACACCCGCCCCTAAAGCGTCGGCACGTCACCGGGCCATCTTCTCGGCTCGAGGAGGCACCCCTCCATCAGCGGCTCAACAGCTCAAACCAAGATTCTGCGCAGCGTCGATAATCTGGTCGAACGTATCGAGGGATGTCGGTGAAGCTCCCGATGTGCAGAACACCCCTTCGCCGCAATAGGTCGCATTGAACTGCCTGTGGAAACCGATTCCCCACTCCCCAGGCCTGTTGATAGCGGCAAGAGGAAAATTCAGGATGCCGGCGAGATTCGCCAGCAACGCAGCACTGGCATTGATCTGATCGTCCGTCAGCGCTTCCTTCCACTCAGCGATATGTTCAATGCCGATATATCGCGTTGACAAACCGCCGATGTGCCAAGCCACTTCTTCCAGTGCCCGATATTGGCCGACTTTTCCGTCGCGATCGATCGCGAAATGCGCGGACTGCCGCTGCGCCGCCTGCCATGCCGACTGGAAGTCCTCGAGCGTCCGAAGCTTCGGCGAGTTCGTCGTGTGCAGAACCGCACCCAATACTGGGCCGTGCATCGGTGCTTGCGGCGTTTTGTAAGTGACTGGCAAAGTGTGGTCGGCCTCGATCCACGTAGCCATCGCTGCTGCCCCTTGTCGCAAAACGGTAACACTCCGTACCGGATCGCTTCAATCGGGGTTTTCATCGCCGACGTGCAGAAAGTGATGGGGCGGACAGGGCCCGCTCCCGGCATCGCTCTGTGCCACAGTGGCCGCCGTTTTTCAGCACCATGAGGGGTTGGAAGGCGCAACCGTGCGGTTTCGTACGGTCCGAAACGAGAACATTGTTTGGATTCGAGGCAATGTGACGGTCGGGAGGCCGACTCCATTCTGATCCCGGCACGAAGTGGCTGATTATTGGGTGCAATCGATGCGTGCAATGCGGAATCGACGGCATTTCCACCTCGGAGCGATCGGCAGTACCTGGCAGATCGGCTCGACCCCGTAGACCGCGCGATGCGCGTCGATGAGGGCAATCATGGCTTGGACCGGCGGTCGAGCTCCGCCATCACAAAATACGGAGACGCCTTGCGCAGAATCTCGTTTGCTTGGCGCAGCTCTCGAACCTCTCGCTCCAGGGCCCTGATCCGCGCCTGCTGCTGGCTCGTAGGACCCGCCCGCGAGCCACGGCCACGCTCCGTTTGCCTCACCCAGCCACGCAGCGTCTCCGTCGCACAGCCGATCTTTTCAGCAATCGACCGGATGGTGTCCCATTGCGAGGCATGCTCTCCGGCCCGCTCCAGCACCATCCGAGCCGCTCGTTCGCGGACCTCAGGTGAATACCGAATCGATGTCTTCCGCTTTTCCATAGGCTCCATCTACTCCAACTCTGGAGCCCCCGGGTTTCCCGGTACGGTTCACCCGGACCCCGGGCCCTCCCCAAGTGCGTTCGGATCGGCTCTGTCCGGTCCTCGGTTTGCGCCGGCCCGGGCGGGCGCGCTCCGGCCGGCACTCGAGCAGCGTGGGAGTGATTTCCTCCCGGCTCTGGGCCACGCTAAAGTTGCTTGAAGCGAATGGACGTGCCGGAGCCAGGGCCAGGGGGAAGCCGAGATGCGTGAGGCGCACCATAGAGAGCAGCCTTCGAGGCTAACCGGACTTTGCTCCCTGCGGGCGCTGCTCGTTTGCAGCACGGCGTTGACGGCGCTGGCTCTGCTGGGGCCAGCGCACGCGCAGGCGCCGCTCGCGACACCGACGGGCGGGGCCGTGGTGGCGGGCAGCGCGCAGATCGCAGAGGCGCCGGGTGCGACGACGATCACGCAGAGCACGGCGCGGGCCGCGATCAACTGGCAGACATTCGATGTGGGCAGCCGG
>DATJTR010000151.1:0-2980 GCA_035503215.1 Pirellulales bacterium | reverse complement strand
CTGTCAAGATCCAGAAGTTGGTCCGAGCCAAAGGGCAATTCGTCGACCGCGCGGGCCGGCCCCTTTACAGCACTCAGTTCTACTATGGGCCGCTCGTGCGCGAGCACAACGAGACGGCCCCCTGGCTGGGTTGTTTTGGTGGACACCTCACTTGCGACGAGGATGGCAATTTCATCTTGAACGATCTGGTCGTCGGTGGCCGCTACCGGATCGTGAACGCGCAGAATCATCAAACCGCGACGATGCTCGCGGTCGATCAGCGATCGCCGTTCGACGCGGGAAAAGTCATCGTGCGAAATGGCACCCCCGGCCCGACGGCCGAGCAGGAGATCGCCCGATTGTGCCTCGCCGACCCCACAAAGGCGTACGAGCGGGCGAAGCAAGAAGCGGCCCGCCGACACCAGCGCGTGCTGGTGCTCATCGTCGATCCCCAGGCGGCCAGCACGCGGCAACTGGTCGATTTTCGCCTGCGCTATAAAGACGTTCGTCTGGCCGCGGACAATTTCAACATGCTCATCGTCGAAGCCGCCGGCAAGCAAGCCGCCCCTTTTCTCCGTGCGCTCGATTTGCCGCCGACTCCCGGCGAGGCCTGGACACAACTCGTCGTGCGCACTGCCGAGGGAGCACCCGTCACCGACGCTTGGCTGCCCGAAGTTTCAACCGATGGTCAGATCGATCGGGCCCGGCTCCTCGCCTGGCTGCGGGCCCACAGTCCTCCAGTTCCCGACGCGCAACAACTGCTCGACGACGCGCTGGCCGAGGCCCGGCAGTCGGGCAGGCGCGTGCTCGTGCTGCAAACCGCCGTCTGGTGCCATCCCAGCAACCTGCTGCAGGATTATCTTGAATCGCAGCGCGCGGTACTGGATCAGGATTTTGTTTCGGTTCAAATCGACGAGCGCTGGGCCAACATCCAGGCGGCCATCGCTCGCATTCGCCCCAAGAGCAACGGCATCGGACTGCCCTGGCTGGCCGCCCTCGACGCCGACGGCCATTTGCTCTCCATGCTGCAGGGCTATCCCAACCGCGAAACGTTTCAAGATTTGCTCCAGGCGTCGGCCCAGCGTTTGAGCCCCGACGAAATGGAAGCGTTGCTCTCAGCCCTGGTGCAAAAACCAACCGTGAAGAAAAGCAGCTCCATTCGCGGCACCATACACCCCAAGCAAGCCGAGTGAAACGCCGGGTTGGCGCGCTCTGAGGTTCGGTTGCAGGGTGGCACGCTCTGAGGTCCGCCGAAGGGCGTGCTCGAAGTGCCCAGTTGACTATCCCGTTCTCAGCGTGAAACTTGACACCGCCACGCCGAGCGAATTCAGGTGGTTTGATTGCTGCGCCCCGCAGGCTGACTCGGAGCGTACCATCCGACGGGTGATCGACCGTTTTGCACGCCCTTCGGCGGACCTCAGAGCGTGCCACCCGTCCGCTGGTCTAACTTCTCAGCAGAATCCCGGCCCTTGCCGCGAGCCAGAATCCCGGCGATGATAACGGGCCGGTAAGCGCTACCCCCATTCTCGGGCGGACTGCCTGGCATTCGCGTCGGCTGCGCTGGCTCGAACATGATCGCTTCCCACCCTATTTCCCGAGGAGTCTTCCCATGGCCAAGGTCATTTGCGTCCTGTACGACGACCCCGTCGACGGCTATCCCAAGTCGTATCCCCGCGAAGATCTGCCCAAGCTCGAAAAGTATCCCGGCGGCCAAACCCTGCCCACGCCGAAGGCCATCGACTTCAAGCCCGGCGCGCTCCTGGGCAGCGTCTCCGGCGAACTCGGACTGCGCAAATTCCTGGAAGCGGCCGGCCACAAGCTGGTGGTCACCAGCGACAAGGACGGGGCGAACAGCACGCTCGACCGCGAGTTGCCCGACGCCGAGATCGTCATCTCGCAGCCCTTCTGGCCCGCCTACATGACCGCCGAGCGGATCAAAAAGTCCCCCAAGCTCAAGCTGATCGTCACGGCCGGCATCGGTTCGGACCACACCGACCTGCAAGCCGCCATCGACAACAAGATCACCGTGGCCGAAGTCACCTATTGCAACAGCATCAGCGTGGCCGAGCACGTGGTGATGATGATCCTGGGCCTGGTGCGGAACTACATTCCCTCCTACGGCTGGGTGGTCAAGAAGGGCTGGAACATCGCCGACTGCGTCGAGCGCTCCTACGACGTCGAAGGCATGACCGTCGGCACGTTCGGCGCCGGCCGCATCGGCCTGGCCGTGCTGCGCCGGCTCAAGCCGTTCGACGTGAAGCTGCACTACACCGAGCGGCACCGTCTCGCTCCCGAGATCGAAAAGGAATTGAACCTCACCTTCCATCCCAACGTCGAATCGCTGGTCAAGGTGTGCGACGTGGTGACGATCAACGCTCCCTTGCATCCCGAGACCGAGCACCTGTTCAACGACAGCCTGATCGGCAAGATGAAGAAGGGTGCCTACCTGGTGAACACCGCCCGCGGCAAGATCTGCGATCGCGACGCCATCGTGCGGGCCTTGGAAAAGGGGCAACTGGCCGGCTACGCGGGAGACGTCTGGTTCCCGCAGCCGCCGCCGCAAGATCACCCCTGGCGCACGATGCCGCATCACGGCATGACGCCCCACATTTCGGGCACGTCGCTGTCGGCTCAGGCTCGCTACGCGGCCGGCACGCGCGAAATCCTGGAATGCTACTTCGACAAGCGGCCGATCCGCGACGAATATCTGATCGTCGACGGTGGCAAGCTGGCCGGCGTCGGCGCCAAGTCGTACACGGCCGGCAACGCCACCGGCGGCTCGGACGAAGCGGCCAAGTTCAAAGGCAAGGAAAAGGCCAAGGCCTAAGCGGCCGCCGGGGACCGTCCCAGTTTTGCGCTCGGGGACTGTCCCGATTTTGCGAGAGCAAAATGGGACTGTCCCCTTCCAAACCGCCCGACCCAACCAAGTCGGGAACCTTGCTTCATGCGGGGTTCCCGACTTTTTTTGCGCGCTCGATCGTTTACAATGCGCCGGCGCGAA
>DATJTR010000150.1:0-5822 GCA_035503215.1 Pirellulales bacterium | reverse complement strand
ACCGACGAACTCGTGCAGCAGGCGCAAGACGTCTTTCTGCCGGTGTGGCGCGAGACGCGCGGCAACGACGGCTACGTGAGCTTCGAACTCGATCCGCTGCTGGAAGATCCGCAAACCGGTCCGCCTCACGCCGAGCGCGTGAAAACCTACGTCGAACTGGGCAAGAAATGGTCGGCCGGCCACAAGAACCGCATGATCAAAGTGCCCGCGACTCCCGCCGGGCTCGAAGCGCTGGAAGGATTGGCGGCGGCCGGAGTGACGCTGAACGTGACATTGATTTTCACCGACCGGCAGTACCAGGCGGCTCGCGACGCAATTTGGCGGGGCCGGCAGAAATTCGGCAAGCTGGAACACTTCAAGAGCGTGTACAGCATTTTCGTCTCCCGCGTCGACGTTTACACCGAACAGCACGTGCCCGAACTTTCGCCCGCCGCGCAAGGTCAGGTGGGGATCGTGGGAGCGAAGCGTATCTGGAAAGAGAACGCGACGTTCTGGGCCGAGAAGAAACTGCCGCTCGCCCAGGAAATGATTTTCGCCAGCACGGGCACCAAGAAGCCGAGCGACGAGCCGTGGAAATACGTGGCCGCATTTGCCGGCAGCGACATCGAAACGAACCCGCCGGCGACGAACGACGCGGTGGAGAAGAGCGGGCTCACGTTCACCCGGCAAGTCGACAAGCTGCCGCCGGCCGAGGTGTTGGCCGAGATCGACAAGAAGGTGAACATCGAGCATCTGGAAAAGACGCTGATGTCCGAAGGGATCAAGAAGTTCACCGAGCCGCAGAAGGCGCTGCTCAAGCTGGTGGCCG
Organism: Pirellulales bacterium; assembly: GCA_035503215.1. Lineage (GTDB taxonomy): Bacteria > Planctomycetota > Planctomycetia > Pirellulales > PALSA-1355 > DATJTR01. Next base: position 5,014 of record DATJTR010000150.1, on the reverse strand, counting down.
AGAAGCGCGGCGCGTTGCAGGCGGCGCGCTAGGCCGGCGACCGAGTCCGATGGGTAACGCTGGAGAACTGGCTAAAGACGGTGTTCACGAAGTGTGGCTGTCATTCTCGAACGATCGCCGCCCCAGCGTTCTCAAGTTGCTTTTCGATTACCATCGCGCTTACCTCAAAATCTTTGCTCATTTGTTCAATGACGTCAGGATTTGCGGCGGCACCGTCCTCTAACCGCGCGAGGAGCGCGCCTTGGGGCGCCAGGAGTTCTGCGGCGAAGGCTCTGGACGCTTTTTGATGCCATGTGAATGCGTTAGTGACAAGCCGCACGCCCTGTACCGTCGTCACGATCGCGTGGTAAAGACTCCTAGCAATCAGGAAACGGCGACTCTCATTCCTCACAGGCATCGGCCCGGCGCTCACGATTTCGTGGCCCGACTGTCCGACAATCGCCCGAATGGCAGCGCCTTCTACGTGGTTTCTCTCAACGACGCGAAAAGGACGCTCGGTCGCCGACATGGCGATGGCTTCGACCGAGTCGATCCTAAGTGCGGGCGGCAGTTGAACGTGATCGCGGACGGTCCGAGCGAGGCTGTACCCGAAACGGGGAGGTGAGGACCCCGGGTGGGGAAGGCCAACCGGGACCACGACGGTCGTGGGCGTCAAGCCGAGCTCCATTGAAACCTCGTGCACCCAGGACCACTGACCGATGACCGACGTGGTGGTGGCCACCTCCGTCAAATCACGTACGATTGGCTTCTCCGTAGGATTGATCGCCTCAAGGAACTCAGCGACCTCATCGGTCAATGCTTCCCTGTCATAAGGATCAATCCCCATCCGTCCCGTAATCGCGCAGAATTCTTGCTCCTCCCGATCAGCTACTTGGATCGCTTGCCAATTCAGGCGTAGCTCCCGAACCCTTCCGTCGTCGAGTTTCGAGACCCGATCCAGGGTCTCGCCGATGAAGTTTCCAAGGGACTCGCATGTGCTCACGTCGTCCAGCGGTTCGTCTCCCCAGGACACGAATTGCCCAAGCATGTTGGGCATCGTGCCAGGCTCGTCTGGTTGCCATACCGCACGAAGTTCGCGGCCGTCGTGGTACAAATACAGGGACGGAAGCATGAGTGCCGAGTCCGCAGCACGGAGGCAATGGCGCTTGATCCAGCCGAGTTGCGTGCCGAGTTCGTGCGGTGCCGGGACCTTCTCCGTCCGGCATGGCTCGTTGCGAAAAATCCACCAATTGTGGACGAGCCACTCCGCGATTGGAAACGCCGGCACGTATAGGGTTGTGCGCTCGCTTTGTAGCGTCCGGTCGTACACTCGCGAAATGGATCTATCTCCGACGCGAATGCGCAAGGCACACCAAGTGGCTCGCTCAACCGGGTCGACGGCCGCTGGCTGGTCGACTGCATCGTATTCAAAGGAGAGGGATCTGGACACGCGGTGCCTCCTCAAGGAGGTCAACGGGGGTAGGGTATTGCTGCGGATCGTTTATCGGAAAACCATGATAGTTCCCAGTGCGCTCGTTAGTCAGTCTCGCTTCGTGTAGCACTCCGTTTATCCACACCCAGACCCGCGCTGGAAACGCTCCCCGGAATTCGCTGACGACTCGCGCTCGAACTCCTGCACGAAGTGCATCCAACAATAAGGGCCATTGATCGGGTTGAAACTGATCGCATTTGGCTTCGTCGGCCTTAAGAGCAGGCGCGCCGGCGGGCGAAGGGTACGTCTTGTGAAGGCAACTCCCCGTGAAGGTGACCCGCTCGGCAACCGCGTCAGGCGCGTCTGCCGAATTTGGCCATACGCATATCCGGCCACGTTTAACGCCGCGTCGAAACTTTGGCCTTCGGGACATGATCGAGTTGCTACCGAACAGCGGCGAAACCTTGGACCATGGACAGCGGGGTCGGCAGCGAACGCACGGCAGTTCTTTGCGACGCGCAGGCTTGTCCGCGCGCGCTGCGCACGGGATGCACGCCACCTAATCCTGCGGATTTGGGTAATGTTATCACAAGCGGACGCTACGACGCGAATCCGCTGGCCGGCGGCTCGTATTCGGCCAGGGGCTATGCTACGATCAGGGCCTCGGAAAACAGGGAAATTCAGGCGAGCGTGGCTGAGGCGGACTCCCCTGGCTCGACCTTCCCGCTAGCCCACATCCCCCCGCGTGAACGAGATCATGGCGCTCGATCCCTATTCACCGTGTCCCGGCGGCACCGGCAAGAAGATCAAATTCTGCTGCACGGAGTTTGTCCCCGAGCTGGACAAGCTCGAGCGGATGGTCGAAGGGGAACAGCGCGCCGCGGCGCTGGAGCAGTTGGAAAAGTTGTCGGCCAAGTATCCCGATCGGGCTTGCCTGCTGGCGATGAAGTTTGCGCTGGAGGCCGACCAGGGCAACGCCGAAAAGGCGGCCGCGGTGGCCGCGCATTTCCACGAGAAGCATCCCGACAACCCCGTCGCCCTGGCGGCCTTGGCCGTGTCGGCAGCGCGCGAGGATGCCCCACGGGCCGTGCGGCTTTTGCAGCGGGCCATCGAGAAGGCGGGCAATCAAATCCCGATTCAAGCCTACGACGGGCTGACCGTCGTCGGCGTGGCGCTGTTGGGCGCCGGTTTCGTGCCGGCCGCGCGGGCGCACTGGATGTTGCAGTTCAGTTTCTCCGGCGGCAAGGACGAGCAAGTGCTGCGGCTGATCTTGCAGTTGCAGGGCTCGCCCGAGATTCCGCTGGCTTGGAAGGACGATCTGCAATTCGCCGAAGCGCCGGCCGATGCGCTGTGGCGGAGCAGCTTCGAGCAGGCCATGGGCCGGGCGCGGACGGGGCAGTGGTTGGCGGCGGCCGATGAACTGTCGGCGTTGGCCGACAAGGCGGGAGCGTGGCCGGCGATCGTGCGGAACGTGGCCGTGCTGCGTACCTGGCTGGCCGAAGAGTCGGCGGCCGTGGCGGCCTGGCGGCAGTATGCCGCGGCCGACGTTCCGCTGGACGACGCGGTGGAAGCCGAGGCCTTGGCCCAATTGCTCGACCCCGGTTCGGCCGAATCGGGCGAGGTGGTCAAGGTTTCCTATCCGATCGAACAGATCGACACGTTGATGGCCCAGTTGTCGGTGAACCGGCAAGCCCTGCCGATGCCGGGCGATTTGCGGATGCTGGTGCCCGAGAGCGAAGTGCCGCCGAAGGGCTATTTTTCGCTGCTCGATCGAGCGCGGCCCGACAGCGCACAGGGGCTGGCGGTGGACGCGGTGCCGCGGATCGTCGGACAGGTGCTGGTGTTCGGCAAACAGACCGACCGCGAAGCGCGGGCCGAATTGATCGCCAACCGGCGAAATCTGTCCGCCAGCCGGGCGGCGCTCGATGCGATTGCCGGCAAAGCGCTGGGGCCGGCAGGCGGTGAAGAAGTCGTCAGTCGGGCCGGCGGCGAAGACGCGCTGGCACTCGATTGGTATTTGCCCGAAGACATTGCCCCGGCCGAGCGCCGGCGGTTGCTGCGGGCCGGACATCGACAGCGACTGCTGGTCGAGTGGCCGGAGATGCCGCGGCGGCTTTTCGGCGATCAGACGCCGAAGCAGGCCGCGACCGACCCGAAGATGCGAATCAAGTTGCTGGCGGCAATTCTGAATCTGGAACTGGCCAGCGATCTGTTGGTGGGCTTCGACTTCAACGAATTGCGGACCGCGCTCGGACTGCCCACGGCGGAAAAAATCGATCCGGCCGGGCAATCGGTGCTGTCGATGCCGCTCGTGCGACTCGCCCGACTCGATACGACGAAGCTCAGCGACGAAGACCTGCAAATCGCTTACGATCGGGCATCGCAGGCGCGGTTCATGCACGCCATCATGCTGCTGGGACGCGAATTGGTCGGCCGGCCGAGTCTCGACGCCGAAATCGACAAGGGAGCGGTCTATGCCATGCTGGCCCAACTCGCGGGTGATCCCGAGCAGGCCGCCAAGGATTTGGACGCCGGCCGCAAGCTGGCCGAGTCGGCGGGCAAATCGACGGCCCGCTTCGACCTGATCGAACTGGCGATCCACATGGGGCAGGGAGACATCCGGCAAGCCGATCGGTTGCTGAAGCATATCCGCAACGAACACCTGCGCGAGCCGGGCATTGCCCAGGCCCTCTACTCGCTGTTGGCCCAGTGGGGCGTGATTCGCCCCGACGGAACGCCGGCGGTCGAACCGGGTGCGGAGGCAGCGGGGCTGGTCATGCCGGGTGCCGCCGCCGAAGCCGAGTCGGCCGGCAAGATTTGGACCCCCGGCTCGGAAACCGCCGCCAGCGGCGGCAAGAAACCGACGATCTGGACGCCGGGGCTGGACTAAGTTTCGCATTGCCCGCTCGCAGGTTTCCCGCTGACGACTTCTTCCGCGCACGACTGCCATGGCCGACCAAGAGGAGTTCGACGTATGGCACATGGCCCGGGCGCTGGAATTGGCTGCCAGGGGCCTGGGCCGTGTCGAGCCGAATCCGCTCGTCGGCTGCACGATCGTGAACCAGGGAGACGTGGTCGGCGAAGGCTGGCATGGGCAGTTCGGCGGCCCGCACGCTGAAATCGAAGCCCTGCGCGTGGCGGGCCCCCACGCCGCCGGCGCGACGATGTACGTGACGCTCGAGCCGTGTGCGCATTTCGGCAAAACGCCCCCCTGCACGCAGGCGATCGTGGCGGCGGGCATTCGCCGCGTGGTGGCCGCCACGGTCGATCCGTTTCCGGCCGTCGGCGGACAAGGGCTGACCGAACTCCGTGAGGCGGGCATCGAAGTGTCGGTCGGTCAATCGGCCGAAGAGGCCCGGCGGCTGAACGCGCCTTATTTCAAGCTGGTCGAAACGGGCCGGCCTTGGCTGATCGCTAAATGGGCGATGACGCTGGACGGCAAAATCGCCACGCGCAGCGGGGCCAGCCGCTGGATCTCCTCGCGCGACTCGCGGCAGATCGTGCACGCGCTGCGCGGCCGAGTCGATGCCGTTCTGGTCGGCATCGGCACGGCACTGGCCGACGATCCGTTGCTCACGGCGCGGCCGGCCGGCCCGCGCGGGG
>DATJTR010000149.1:0-5016 GCA_035503215.1 Pirellulales bacterium | reverse complement strand
GCCGGCCGACTGTCACATTGAAGCGGGCCTTGGGAAAACGTCGCCGAAGCAACCAGCGGACCGCCTGCGCGGCCGGAATCGCGATAAAGCCTTCCGGCTCGGTCGCCGCCAGGCAGGCCACGAGGTTTCGCCGTCCCATGCCCGGATCGATCAGAATCACCACCGCGCCGGCTTTGAGCAGCGCAAACACGCAGGAGACGAACGAGATGCCCGGCCGCACCAACAGCGCCAGCCGCGTGCCAGGCCTTACGCCCAGCCGCACCAGTCCGCTGGCGATGCGGTTACTGTCTTCGTCCAAGCCGCGAAACGTGATCGTGTCGTAATCATCACGCCCGGCTGGATTGCGCCCGCGCGGGGCCGCCACTGCAACGACGTCGGGCTGAAGTTCGGCCATGGCCGACAGCCGCCGGGCCACGTTCGCCGTCGGGCCCTGGGTCGCCGACCGGGCCAGTTCGGTCGTCATGGCCGCACCGCGGGCAACACGCCGCAGTGAACTAGCGTCGGCACGGCCGCCAGCGGCTTGAGTCCGGCATCGCTGAGCCACGAACGATATTCCCCTGCGCTGTAAGCCCGTCCCTCGGTCAGCGAGAAGAGCGCGGCCGAATAATTGGCGATCGGCAGCGGACCATCGAGCGCGTCGTTCAAAAATGCATCGTGAACGAGCAGCCGGCCGCCGCTCGCCAGCGCTGCCGCCAGGCGACCGACGATTTCGCGGTTGGCCGGCACATCCCAATCGTGCAGCACGTTCGACACCAGAATCGCATCGGCTCCGCGCGGCACCGGATCGGTGAACATGTCCCCCGGCTGGCATTCGAGCCGGTCCGCCACGCCATACTCGGCGGCCATCTCGGCGGCCACTTTCAGAACTTCGGGCCGGTCCCACACGATCGCTCGCAACTTCGGATCGTGCTGCAAACAAGCGATGCTGTAGATGCCCGTTCCCCCGCCGACGTCGACCATCAGCCGTGCCCCGTCCAGCGTGCCACTGGCGGCGAGATGCGGCGCGACATTCTTCGCCCGCCCAGCCAGGGCCAGCGTGAACCGCCGGGCAGTCGCCTCTTGCTCCATTGCCGATTCCAGGCCTTCGCGATAGATGAAGGCCACGCCGGCGTCGCTGCTCGTCGTGGCTTGGGCCGTCGAGGCCGGTTCCGCGCCGGCCGGCTTGTTCGTCCGCAGCCGCTCGACCATTTCGACGACTCCCGGCTTGTCGGCCACCAGCGAGACGTAGTCGCCGACGTAAAATGCGTCTCCCGGCACCAGGTGCTCTTCGGCCAGTGGCGTGAGTCGCAGCCGCCCCTCTTTCAAATGGCCGCCAGGTCCGGCGTCGGTTTCGACCAATCCCATGGCCCGCATGGAGACCAGCAGCACCACGGCCGCGCGCTCGGCCAGGCCCAGTTCGGCCGCCAGGGCATCGAACGGCACGGGCCGCCCGGCCAGCCGGCCAAACAGATCGAAATGTCCGACCGCCGCGCTCAACAGTTCCGTGGCCAAACTGCCGCGAAACAACTCGAAGATCGGCGTCGGATCGACCGAGGGTAAAGTGCGGGCCGAAAGTGTCACGGCAGCCACCAGTCCGCTCTTTACTTCGCGGCCAATTGTTCGTCGTGCTTCATCGAGCTGGGAGGCTGATCGGCCCGATGCACGTTGGCCAAGGCCGCCTTCGCGCCGGCATGTTGCTCGACGTCGTTGTCCTCCCACTCGATCGACACGCCGCCGCTAAAGCCGACGCGATTCAGCTCGACCAGCAACTCTTCCACCGGCGTGGCGTCGCGGGCGGTGCCGGCCGTGACGAAGTTCCAGCCGTTGTGCCGGTCCCCCATCGGTTTGTGGCCCCCCAACAATCCGTTGCGGGTGTACTCTTTGCTGACTTGCACTCCCTTGATGTGGGCGCAGTGAATTCGCTCGCCGAACGTGCGGATGAACTCCACGCCCGACACGCCTTGCCACTCCATGTGCGAGCAGTCGAAATTGAAACCGACCGCTTTACGGAAACCGGCGGCATCGCAGGCTTCCAGAAAATCGGCCGCGCTGGCGATGTCGCCCATCGCGCGTTCGCTGGGATGACATTCCAGGTCGAACGTGGTGCCGTAGTTCAAGCAGGCCTCGAACACGGGGGCGAAGCGTTCGACCAATAGCTCCAGGCTGACCTGAAATACGTCGGGAATCGCGTGGCCGCCCAGCGATTTCGGCAGCGGCGGAAACAAGAACCAATGGCTCCAGCAATGGGCCGGCGAGCCGACGAAACCCGAGACCGGAACGATGCGGCTTTGCAGCTTGCCGACGTGATGGGCCAGCCGCACGATGCTTTGCAGTGCCCGACTGGCTTGCTTGTGGGCGATGGCCGCCACGTCGCTAGGAACGAAGTAGGGATCGGTCCGCGGCGGGTTGTTACCGGCGGCCCGCCACTTGGCATACGCGGCCACCGCTTCGCCTCCCAAAAATTGCAGCGTCTTGGCGCTCGGTTCGTCCCCCAGCGCTTGTCCTTGCAGATGGGCCGAGATCGAGAGGATTTCCAACCCCCGGCTGCGGGCCTTGCCCACGCGCTCTTCGGCGTAGGCCTTTGCGCCGGCGTCGTCGCCGCAGCGCTCGAGGTCCAGCTCCCAACTCGCCTCTTCCCAGCCGTCGAAGCCGGTCTTGGCGATCCAGTCGAGCCACCCGTCCTCGGGGACATTGCCGAACTGGCCGCGGACCAGTCCGATTTGGTGATAGGAATGCTTGCCTTTGCGGTGGGTGCTGGTTTGTTGATAGCCCATGGCCTCGCTGCTCGCTTTGCACCGCTCGCTCGGGTGCTGCTAGATGAAACAGAACTGTGCTGGAGATCCGCCCGTAAGAAAAGAAAGGAAGCGCGTTGGTGCCGGCATGCTGCCTGCCGGTGCGCTCTGGCCGCCTCGCGGCGGCCGCCGCTCGCTGCCGGATCGGCCGGCCGCGAACGTAGCGGGCATCTTAGTGCTTGCACTCGTGGCGTGCAAATGGCCGGGATTTTGCGGGGTGGGGCCGCTATCAGCAGCCGGCAGCACGCCGGCCTGACGCGGAACCGCACCCATTGGTGGGCGCGGCCGCACGAGCCGTGCAACTCGCACCCGCGTCATAAGTGCGCCGCACGGTCGGCGGTGGAACGCTCGGCACATCCGCTACAGGAATCGCCATCCGCGAAGATAAGGCCAATCGCCACAAAGGATTGGTACCGGCAGGAATTGCCCCTGCGCACTGGTGCGCAGGAATGACAATCGCGCAACCACCGGATCGCTCGTTACGAGCGGGAGAAACTTTCTAAAGTCACCCCCCTCCGTGAAACGAAACTATCTTCGGAAGGTTTGTTCTGTTTCGAGCCTGGGAAGGGTCCCCCACGCGGGATCATCCCCATTGAGTCGCGGAACCGAATGGACTGCAGGGGGGAACCTGCCGCTAGGCCACGCCGAACAAACGGCTCTGCTCGCCCGACCACTCTGTGGGTCCGGGATGAGAGTGGAGACGTGTGCGCTGGCTCCCTCCTACAGCAAGCCACCAGAGTCATTCGCCAGGCCATCTCGCCAGGAGCGTGAGACGAAAACCGACGCCGGGAATCGAATCTCAAACGATTCTTCTAAGCGCCCGATTTTCGCCACGATCCGGACGCCATGCCTGCCGATGTCTTAACTGAGGCAACGGATCAGAAGGACCTGAACCCACGCCACGGCGAAGTGATTAATCGTTTAGGCCCCGACCCAGATGTTTGTGACAGGCCGGTTGCCCCACAGCCAGCCCGAAGGACCGGACCACGGCCAACACAAACAAGGGGCGCTTGTGTCCCGGCGGGATGATCCCCACCGGGGCGGAGTTCCCAACCCAGCGAGAGTACATTGGAGAGCCTGAGATGAAGGTCTTCACAACGGGTCAGGTCGCAAAGATCTGTAAAGTTGCCCCCCGCACCGTCAGCAAATGGTTTGATTCGGGTCGGCTGAAAGGCTACCGCATTCCCGGCAGCCAGGACCGCCGCATTCCGCGTGAGTATTTGATCCGGTTCCTCAAGGAACACGGTATGCCCCTGGGCGACCTGGAAGACGAAGCGATGGCCAAAGTGCTCATCGTCGGTCAAGACCAGGTGCTCATCGAGAACCTGAAGCGCGAGCTGCCGATCGACAAGTCGTTCAAGGTGGCCGTGGCCGCCAGCGGCTTCGAAGCCGGCATCCAAGCCGAAAGCTTCCATCCGGACTGCATCATCGTCGACTTCTCGATCGGTCGCGTCGAAGCGCTGCAGATTTGCCAGAATCTGCGCCGCAACTCGGAATACTCCGACACGATCCTGATCGCCTTGTTGCCCGACGACGGCAGCTCGACCAGCTTCGATCGTTCGAGCATCAACGAAACGTTCAAGAAGCCGTTCGACGCCGCCCTGCTGGCCGAACGCCTGCGGACGTTGATTGGCGCTCGCAAAGAGTTGGTCTAAACCGTCACGCTCCCATAGCCGGGGAGCTTGCCGAGCTCGCTTCGCCGACAGCGAACAACCCGTCGCGGATAGACCCCCGCGACGGATATTTTTCCGCCTGTCGGACTTCGAGCGCAGCTGCCTGCCGCCAGCTTTGCCGCCGCTCCTGCCCGAGCGTCACGCCTGACGCAATCGCATTGCCCACGGATCGGGCGATGGCTCTCCACCTCACGTGTGCTGTTTAAGCCCGGTTTTTTCGCGCCTTGTGCTTTCGCGCCCGTAGCGAAATGCCGGTATGGCACATGCGATGCGCTTTCCCTTGCGGGCCAGCGCGCACTTCTCTTTGCCGGGGGGCGGGTTAAACTGCCCAGCTTGCCGTGCGTCGGCCGCGATTCTGCCCACGGCCGGTTAATTCCCGCGCCCGATTCCGGTTCGATCCCTGTGGCCCGGAACCGCTTCGCCGCCGCTTGGCTCGGTATTGCCGCGGTTCCAACGCCGGCCGCCAGGCAGTTCCAACGTAGGATCCAGGTGGTTCCACCGCGGGCTCCTGCGAAAAAACTTGGCGCCAGGAAGCGAAAATCAATCCCGGGGCGGCCCGGGTGTCATCGCAC
>DATJTR010000148.1:0-2601 GCA_035503215.1 Pirellulales bacterium | reverse complement strand
CGGTGCAATCGGATTTTTCGTGCTCGACCAGATCGCGAATCGTGAACTTCTTGCCGCCGACGAGCATCGGGTAGTCGATCGGCAGGCGTGATTGAGCCAGGATGGCCAGCAACTGGCCAAAGTGTCCCTGCACTCCGGGGCCTTTGCGAGCGACCAGCTTGCCCCGGTCGAGATAGAGCATTTGCTCGCCTTTGCAACCGCCGTTGTAGCACAGCCAGCCGATGGCGTTGACCTTGGGACCGTCGGGTCCGTCCCGGAATAGCCGCGCGTCGACGCCGTAGGCAATGATCTCGTGCATCACCTCCCAGTTGCTGTTGTCGCGCGTGTTCTGGTGCTTAGGAAAGTAAAGCGCGAGCACGCGGCGGATTTTGTCCTGCAGCGCGATCAATTCCGACGGCTGCGGATCGGCCGTCGCGTGGTCTACGTCGGCGGCATGCGCGTCTTCGTCGTTGGCGGGAGCGGGAGCGCTCGTTTGGGGCACCGAAGACGGTTTTAGCGAGGGCGGCGGCGATGGCGACGCTGGGGCTGGCGGGGTCAATCGCCGTGCCGAAAGTTCCGTATCGAGATATTGCCGGCGGGCGGCGCGTTGCATCTGCCGATTCGTGGCAGGTTGCTGGCCGGCAGGGGGCGCCGCTCGCGCCGCCTCAAAGCCGAACACAGCCGCCAAACTGAGACCGGCGGCAAACAACACGAGGCCCGTGGAGCTCCGACGCCCGGTGGGCTGGGCGATGCCAGCAGCGTCCCTTTCTCCGCGCTTCTGGCGGATCACATGGCGTTGGTGCGACATCGCTCACTCGCGCGAATGGTAACGGTGGGTTCCCGGAGGTAAGCCATCAGGCGGGCGTTGTGCCGGGTGGCAAGCGTTGCTGCCAGTCAGCACGCGAAGGGACCCCACGGCATGAATTCGCTGGCGAGCGAATCGAGCCCCTGCGAGTAGTCATATCGGACGCGACCCCCGGAGCGATTGATCGACAAGCCGAGTTTTTGCCATCGTCGCCGAAACGGGGCAAGTTGGGTAGTTCTTGCAGGCGATGGCTGGGAATTGCTGGCCGCCATCCTTGGCGGCCGCTCGTTTTCCAAAGTGCTCGAAGCTTGCCAGGTGGGGGGAGGCAGCGTTGGGATGAACGCCGTGGCGCGTGTCGCAGCGCCTGCGGGAGTGCCGCTTCGCCGTTGGCTGGAGTCCGTTTCAGAACATCCGCTTGAATCGTTCCGCGATCGAGACCGACGGCTCGGCCGGATTCTCGCCTTTGGCGTATGCCCGCCACAGGCTGATGTCGTTCCCATAATCCTTGCCACTGATCTGCTTAAGCGAGCTGATCACGCAGAATTGGACCGCCGGATCGGCGTCGGAGAGCGCTTCTCCCAGGGATTGGATCGAGCCGATCTGTCTGGCTTGACCCATCGCCCGGACCGCGGCCAGGCGGACGTCGAGGTTGGTGTCGCTGGCCAACAGGCTGGCGAGCCGCTCGGCAGACTCCGGATCGCCGCGCCGGCCCCAGGCTTCGGCCGCGGCGATGCGGACGGTCGAATCGGAATCGGCGATCGCAGCTTGCAGCACCGCCGTGGCGGAGGCGGTTTTGTAGTAGCCAAGGGTTCTTACGATGTTGCGACGGAGCATCGGATCCTGCTCGTCCTGTATCTGCTTGGCCAAGTCGTTCGTGATGCGTTCCTGCTCTTCAGGAGTTTGTTTGCTGGCGTTTTCGGCCTGCTTTTGCATGGCGGCCAGCCGCTGCGCCGGCGTCGTGATGCCGACGGCGTCATCGACCTCCGGGGTCCACGGCCAAGAGAAGCCCTTGCGCGTGCGCTGGCTGCAGCCGAGTGCCGACAGCAGCACGAGGGGCGCGATCAGCCCCCAGCGCAAAAGCGCCCGGCGCATACGCGGCCAATGGACGTGGCGATTGTGCATGGACGAGCGGACAAGAAAGAGACGATCGATCGCTGCGAGATGAGGGGGCGGACTATAGCAAACGCCTTCGGCCCAAGCCAGACGAGTGTCGCAGCGAAACGGCTAGCCCGTGGCGGTCCTGCGTGATTTGTCCGAAGCCATGACATCACCTATACTTGCATGCATCCGGCCGAATTGCGGCCGAGAATCTTGCCAGGCGGCAGGGCCCGAGTGCCAGCAGAGGGAGGTGACGTCGTGAGGAATTCTGTCGTGGGTCGATGGCGCGGGCTTGCGATGCTGGCCGCCTTGCTATCGCTGTCCCTAGCTGCCCGGGCCGACGAACCTGCCGGCCAGCAGGCCCGGCCGGCCAAGGTCAAGAACAGAGAGCACTACCTGCGGATCGAGCGCGATCCAGCCGGTAATGAGTTGGGTCTGCAGACGGCAATCTTGCGGTTCGAGAGCGATGCGCCGGAGCGGAAGGGTTGCGTGGTCGATCTCGTCGGGGCCGTTCACGTGGGGGAAAAGGCGTACTACGAGGCGCTCAACAAGCGGTTCAAGGACTACGACGCCGTGTTGTACGAATTGGTCGCGCCCGAGGGGACGCGGATCCCAAAAGGGGCCAAGACAGGGGGCAACGCGGTCTCCTTCTTCCAAAACGGTTTGAAGGACATGCTCGGGCTGGAGCATCAACTGGAGTACATCGATTACACGCGGCC
>DATJTR010000147.1:0-3284 GCA_035503215.1 Pirellulales bacterium | reverse complement strand
TCAGCCGGTCGAGTTGTTCCAGCACCTGCGTGTTTGGCCCGCGTATCTCGACCAGCCGCAGCACGCTTTCGGCCGCTTCAGCCGAGACGCCGGCCGCGCAGATTTCGGCGGCCACACGCTCGCGGCCGATCTTGGCCAATTTGTCGATCGCTCGCAGGATCGGCGTGGCGTGCTCGGCCAGATCGAGTCGGGCAAGCAGGCCGTTCAGCACCATCCGGTTGTTCACGTGGATCGTGAAGTCTTCGATTCCCAGGGCCTGCATCAAATCGTTGATGACCAGCACGGTCTCGATGTCGGCCGACAAGGAAAGGGTGCCGACCGTGTCGAAATCGCACTGCATGAACTCGCGATAACGGCCGCGCTGCGTATTCTCGCCCCGCCACACCGTTGCCACCTGGTAGCGCTTGAACGGCGTCCCAAGCTGGGCGATGTGCTGAGCCACGAACCGGGCCAGAGGGACCGTCAGATCGAACCGCATGCCGACCTTGCGTCCGCCGTGGTCCTCGAACCGGTAGAGCTGCTTGTCGGTCTCTTCGCCCCCCTTGCCGGTGAGAATCTCGAGGTACTCGAGCGCCGGCGTGTCGATGGGGCTGAACCCGTACGACCGGTACACCCGCTTGGCCGTGTCGATCAGCCATTCGCGCGGAATCATCGCCGCGGGCAAATAATCGCGGAATCCGCGCAGCGTTCTCGGTTCAATGCGGGTATCGGACACGAAAAAACTCGCCAAGGGCGGCCAGCGGGGGCGGCCCCGCGGCGGGTCAAATCAACGGGAGCAGGGCAGGGCGGGGGCTGCGCATTTTCGGCCCGCGAGCGACCGACAGTACCGCTTCGGTGTATTCTCCCACCTGCTCAGCCGTTTCCAGGTATTGCTCGTACAGCCAGTCGTCGTCGTATTCGCAGTTGTCGGTCGAGTATTCGCGGCAAATCGGCGGCCGGGTATCGTAAATCCCGCAACGATTGTCAGCCTGCAAATGCTTGCAGACGGCGTGGACCAGCAAATACCACTGGCCGTCTTCGCGAAACACGGTCGCTCCCTCGTGCAGCAAAAACCAACGCACGTATTCCCAGTCTTCCAGCGACTCCGGCGCGTCGATCGGCAGGGCGAAATACCGGCAACACTTCGCCGTGCAGTACTGACATAAGACCTCGCCGGCGGGAAGTTGTTCGCGGCGAATTCTGACAAGACCTGCGGTCGCCAAACGTGGCTCCTTCCAACGAGGGTGGGGTAACCGGGGCACCGGCCCTGGCGGCCGCCGTGCGAAGCGATTGCGGCGGCGATGCGGTGCCAAATCAGATTAACAAACCGCGCTACCCTTGGAAACCCGCCAGGCGGCACACGTCGGCTGGGCGACAGGGCACAGACGAAATTGCAGAGTCGCCATCGGCTACGACGACATCGACGCCTTGCCGCCCACGAATTTGCCCGAGCCGGGGCTGCGGCGCGTATAGCTGTCCCAAGCCACCCAACCCAAAAACACGTTGCCCCCCAGCGATGCAAATAAGGTGAGCAGCGCGACGGTCAGTGGCAGCCACGGTTTCGGTGCCTCGGCATCTTTGCTCTCCTCGCGCTCGTCGTTCTTCGACGAGCGGTTCGAGCGTTCGAGTTTGCGCTCGCTCATGCCGTTTTCCATTCGACCCTGCGTGGCCGAACGGTCGAGTGGCTCGCTGGATGGATCGCTCTGGATGCGGCTCGGCTGCCCAGTCGCCGGCACGCTCCCTGCCTCGGGCACGGGAAACCTGCCGTGGAACACGCCGTCCTGCGAACCGGCCTGCGGCTGCTGAATCGTGCCGGGGGCGCCCCTCGGTTGCAGGGCGGTCGGCTCGTCGGCGGGGGGCGGAGCGAACGAGCCATTCACGGGGTCGTCCGGAATCGCTGGAGCAACCCCCGGGCCCTGCTGCGGCTCGACTTTCATCAGCGGGGCCGGCGCAAATGGCGTCGTGGTTGGCGGCGGCTCGTCTTTCCAGCTGCTCGGGTCGTCGTCGACCGTCGCCGCCGCGGTGCCGGCGGCCGCTGCCGCCAACGCGGCCGGAGCCGTCGTCGGAATCGAGGCAGCCGCCAGCTCATTCGGCGCATCGCTGTCCGCGCTGCCGGGCCGGGTCGAGACGACAAACCGCGTCACTCGCATTTCCGATGGAATGTCATCGGTCAAATCCCAACGGTTCAAATCGCCGACGCTTTGGGGATTGATCTCGATCACATATTGCCCAACCGTGTCGGAAACCAATTCGTATTTCGCCTTCACTTGCGGCGTTGTCACGCCGATCGGCTCGTCCCCCCGCCCTGGTGCTTCGAACGCATCGGCCTCGCGGCCCGTCGTCGGACCCTGTTCGCCAGTCGGCAGCAGGTGTGGCAGCACGGCATTGCCGACGGTCAGACGGAAGTGCCGGATGTCCAGCCCGCGCGGGACTTCGCTGGTGATGTCGCTTCCGCTGGCCAGTGCTTCGAGCAACTGTGGCTCGATCTGCACGATGTATTCCAAGTGGCCATCAGCTACCGGCTCGTAGCCGGCATCGACTCCCAAGGCCAAAGCCATCCATAACGCGATTGGGCTCATACGCAAACCTCGTCGGATTTTCGGGATCGACCCGCCCGTCGAATAGGTGGGCGAATCGATCCGCAGCCGCGAATTTCTATCCTAACGTGCCATGCCGGCGTCCAAAATGGGGGTTTTCGTTTCGTCGGCCGCCAAATATCCCGTTCGATGGGCACTTGCCGTCCACGGTGGGGGCGGTCCGGGCAGTCCGTCTTGTGTGTTTACAGCCTGGGCGGGACAATAGGAGGCTGCGTTGCTTCCGGAGGGCATGCCGCGAACGCCAGTGGCCAACCGGTGCGTAAAACCGCCGAGAATTTTGGCCCGTGGGCGGGACGAGTCGGTTTTGTCGCTTCGCTCGGGACCCGCCGCCGCAGATCTTCGTTGCCACTCACTGGTTTCAGGCTTCGCCTTCGCTTCATGCAACGCCAGCAACTGATGAAGTGGTCGATCGCTGTTGGCAAAATCGCAGTCTTCGCCCTGCTCGTTTGGTTTGTCTGGGCAACTCTGGTCAAGGCGTTTCAAGACCTGGAACACCACACCTGGCACGTGGCCTGGCCTTGGCTCGTTGCGGCCGGCATTTTCTACATCCTGGGCACCCTGCCGGCAGGGGATTTTTGGTCCCGATTACTGCGCGACTGCGAGCAACCGATCGGACGCTACACGGCCATTCGGGCGTTTCTCATTTCGCAAGTCGGCAAATACGTGCCGGGAAAAGCCATGGTGATCGTCGTCCGCGCGGGGCTGGTC
>DATJTR010000146.1:0-4423 GCA_035503215.1 Pirellulales bacterium | reverse complement strand
AAACGTGCGCGAAGATCAGCGAGGCCTTGGGTTTGCAAGAGTTTCTGGTGCTGGGCAAGGGGATGATCACCTATCCCACCGTGCCGCCGTCGCTTTTGGCCGATGTGTTCGAGTCGTTGATCGCGGCCATTTATCTCGACGGCGGCGACGCCGGGGCCCGCGACTTCATCCAGCGGTTCATCGGGCCCGAAATCGAGCTGGCCGCGGCCGGCGAACTGGGGGGCAACTACAAATCGCTGCTGCAGCAACTGGCCCAGCGCGAGAACGGCTCGACCCCCACCTATCACTTGCTCGATGAAAAAGGGCCCGACCACTCGAAGTGCTTCAAGATCGCCGCGCAGATCGGCCGCAGCCGCTTCCAAGGCGCCTGGGGACGCAACAAGAAAGAAGCCGAGCAGCGCGCTGCCCGCAATGCCCTCAGCGAGATCAACGGCGAACCGCCGCCGTTTCCTTCCGACTGAGAAGGAAGCGAGGCTGCAGCCTCAGTCCGCGTTCGCTTTCGCGAGCAGATCCTGCCAGAACGCGCGGGCACGGGCGAGCGTGGGATCGCTGCGGTTGGCGGCGTAGGTGGGCTCGGCGGCGAGGGCGTCGAGCCAATCGAGAAAGAACTGCACCGACGCGCGACTGATGCGCGGCTGATAGCCGATTTCGACGTAGTATGGGCCGGTCATGGCGAAGCGGTGCGTGGTACCTAGATCGTTCACCGCGCGGATCGTGAACCAGCCGCTTTCGCTGAACTTCACGGGGGGCAGTTTTCCGCCCGCCTTGGCGAATTGATCGAGCCGCACTTCCTGCACGCTGCGGCCGTTCTGCACGATTTCGAGATAGGAAATCGGGTCGCGCGTCGAGAGGGTCAAACCGACTTCTAGCTCGACCTGTTGGCCTGCGTCGGCCTTGAAGACGTGGCCGGGGAGTTCTCCCTCGACGTTCGGGCGGATGAGCGGTCCATTGGTGACCACGACCCGGCCGGCTCGCAGATTCTCCCGCCAGCGGTCATAACGGAACGGCTCGTCGACGTGGACATATACCCGGTTGTAACCGACCGGATTGGGCGCGACGCCCGAGCCGCTGCCGGCCGTGGGAGGAATGTGCAGACCGCAGTTCAGCAGATGGTAGTACACCGTTTCGGTCCAGCGGCCGAGGCCGTAGGGACCGGCGAACCGCGTGGTGTCGCGCGGACGAGTGCCCAGCGTGTCGGGCTTCACCGTATTGCGCGCTAGTTGGCTGTCGGCCAGTTCGATGGTGTCGACCATGCCCAGCGCGATCCAGACCGGCAACGCCCAACTGCCGACCCGGCGGAGGTCGGTCCAGGGATCGCCATGCGCGCGGGCCCAGGCGACGATGTCGGGTGCCGATTCATCGGTTAGCATCGCATCGGGAGGCAGTGCGTCCAGCCCGAGTAGCAGCAAGCTGCCGCCGGGGCGGCGGAGCAGCCCGGCGCCGGTGCGGTAGCAATGATCGCCATCGAACGTGACGAGCTGCGGGCTGGCGGCAGCTTCGTCGGCCGCCTTCGCGGGGGCCGTTTTGGAAGCTGCTGTTTTGGATGCCGGTTTGTCGGCCACCTTCGCAGCGTCCTTGGCCGCGCCCCAGGTGACTAGCTCGGCGACGTGCAGGTCGTCGGCCTGCATCAACAGCTCGATCTCCTTGGCCGGCCGCTCGACTTCCAGGTCGCCGGAGTACCAGCCTTCCTTGGCCAGGTCGACGAACCGGCGAAGCGTGACGGTTTTGGAATCCTCGGCGAAGTCGTGAATTTCGAAATGGCCGGTCACCACCAGATATTCGAGCCCGCGTTCGACGACGAAATTGTAATTGCCGACGGGCAATTTGAGTTTCAGGCTGCCGTCGATGACGAAATGATCGTGCCAGAAAGGGACCTTGGGGGGCTTTTGGGTCCTGCCTGCCTGGTTCGTCAGATGCATGCGGCAGGCCAAGGGCTGGCCGGTGTCGTGATCGACGACGTCGATTTGCAACTTTCCGCCCGTGCCGGCCGCTGCGGTACGCTCTGGACCGGCGGTGAGCGCCAGCAGAACCGCGAGCGTGGCGAATAGCGGCGATCTCGGCACGCCCAATTGGGCGTGCCACCGTAACGCAGCAGTGCGTAGAAGAAACCGCATCGGGTCGATCGCCCACGACGAACGGGAAAAGCCGGCGGCGTATAGGTTCCGCCGGCACCAGTTCAACTCTAGCATGCGGCTTGTAGGGTTAACTCCGGCCGCACCGAATTGGCCGGAGCACGGGGCGACGCCGGCCGCTTGCTGCCGCACACGGCGGCCACCTAGAATGGGTCGAGGCGCCCCCACGCAGGCCCCGGCCAGCGGCACGCGGGCTTTTTTCCGCACGGCGGGCTGGAATTCGCGCCCCGAGGACGACAGACGAGAATGGCCGAAGACTATTACAAGACTTTGGGTGTAAGCCGCGACGCGTCGTCGGCCGAAATCCAAAAGGCCTATCGCGAGCTGGCGCGCAAGTACCATCCCGATCTGCATCCCGACGACAAGGACGCCAAGAAAAAATTCCAGGAAGTGCAGGCCGCGTTCGACGTGCTGAACGATCAGGCCAAACGCGAGCAATACGACCGTTACGGCAGCTCGTTCGAGTCGGCCGGTGCCGGCGGCGGACCGAGGGCCACCTGGTCGTGGACGGGGCAGCCAGGGGCCGGCCCAGGTCGCGGCGGACCGGCGGGGGCCGAGGATTTCGACTTCAGCCAGATTTTCGGCGGCGGCGGCGAGGCACCCGGCGGATTCGGCGACATCTTTAGCCAGTTCCGCCAGGCGCGCGGGGGCAAGAAGCGCGGCGCGGCTGCGGCTGCAAAGCGCGGCGCCGACCTGGCGACCGAAACCGAGATTCCGTTCGTGACCGCGATCCTGGGGGGAGAGGTCCAACTGTCGATTCACCGCGAGTCGGGCGAAATCGAGACGATCGTCGTCAAGATTCCGATCGGAATCGAAGACGGCAAAAAAATTCGCCTGCGCGGACAAGGCGAGCCGGCTCCCGGCCGTGGCGGCACGCCGGGAGACATCCTGATCACGGTCCGCGTCGGCACGCATCCCTTTTTCAGCCGCCGCGGCAACAATCTCGACGTCAAAGTGCCGGTCACGCTGGCCGAAGCGGTGCTGGGGGCCAAGATCGACATCCCCACTCCGAAAGGAACCATCGTGCTGCGTGTGCCGCCTGGAACATCGAGCGGCAAAAAACTGCGTGTGAAGGGGCTCGGCGTGGCGCCCAAGGGGAGCGATCCGGGAGATTTGTTCGCCGAGATTTTGATCGTTCTGCCGCACGCGATCGACGATGAAGCCCGCGGCCTGATTCGCAAGTTCGACGAGCAGACGGGCCAGGCGGGACAAAACCCACGCAGCGATTTGGATTGGTGAGCCGCGAGGCGGCGGGAAGAGGGCGGTGCGATGCGGCGGCGGGATGGTTTTTGGTGGCTGGCGGCCGCGGCCGAACCGCTGGCCGGCGAGGCGACGAAAGACCCGCAGAAAGTGCGGAAAGCTCGGGCGCTGATTCCGGCCCTGGCGGGCATCGTGATCGTCGGATTCGCGCTGGTCGGGCTGGCCTGGTGGGCGGCCCGCATCGCCCGGCGCCGCATGGGGCGGCGGCTGGGGGCGACCCGGCCGATCCACGATCCGTGGTATCAAAAACCGCCGCCGGAAGATTCATCGTCCGATGCACCTGAGGCCCGTCCGTGATCGGCATGTCGGAGCGGTTTTTAGCTGCGTACCGCGTCAAGCACCCGCGCGATTTTCGCCGGGCCTACGACCGCCGCGCCTCGGTGTCGGACAGCCTGCTCGTCGTCTATGCGGCGCCAAATGGGCTCGAGCATCCGCGGCTGGGGCTGTCGGTCTCGCGCAAGGTGGGCGGCGCCGTGGTGCGAAACCGCTGGAAGCGCTGCCTCCGCGAAGCGTTTCGACTGAACCGTGCCAGGCTGCCGGATGGGATCGATTTGATCGTCATTCCGCGGGCGGCCACGGTGCCGCCACCGGGAGAATTGCAAGCCTCGCTGGCGCGGCTGGCCCAGCGTGCCGCGCGGAAGTCGGAGGAAAGGAAATGAGCGAGTCGTCCGGAACGAGGTCGCTCGATCAGCCTCGGCACCTCGGCGGTTAATGCGACGGCATGGGAATCCAGCGGGGCACGATGGCGTCGGGCTTCCAGCCATTGCGGGTGCGCACTTCGGCCTCGCTGATGCGAGACGGGCGCAAGTAGACGTAATAATCGTCGGTCCGCTCGAAGACGTTTTCGCCCGGCGTGGCGCTGTCGGCCACGAGAATCGAGATCGTGAAGCGGAGGTGCTCGTAGCCTTTGAGCAATTCGTCGAAACGATCCCGATCGGCTCGAAATCGAAAGCCGAATTGGCGCCGGCCCTCGAGTCGCTCGACCTTGTCGCTCGGCAAATCCGCGGCCACCAGCGGCAGGCCTTGCCAGG
>DATJTR010000145.1:0-3562 GCA_035503215.1 Pirellulales bacterium | reverse complement strand
CGCCGCAGCCGGTGGAAGTGAAGGTCGGCTTTGTCGAGCTGCCCGGCGGCAGCAAGATGTTCAATTACGCTCTGAATCGCTGGGACGACCGCACCGCGGACGAATCGATCCACGTGCCGATCGTCCCTCTCGAAGGCCGCTTGGGAGTGGTGATGAAAAGTTCGCCGCACACTTCCGTTGCCTTCGAGTTGCTGGCCTGGCTGGCCGGCGACAACTGGGGAACCCGGGTCGCCAGTGCTTCGACCGCCACGACGCTCTACCGCCGCTCGCAGCAGCGCGACGCGGCCCAGTGGGTCGAGATGGGCATCGACCGCTCCACGGCCCACGATTATGGCCAATTGGCCGGCCACGCCGCATCGCACTCGGTGTGGGTTGACGGCCTGCGGATTCCTGGCTGGCCGGAGTATTACGCCGCCCTCGACGACGCGGTCGCCAAGGCGTTGCGCGGCGAAGCCTCGGCCACCGACGCCCTCAAAACCGCCGCCGAAACGTTCGCCACGATCAGCGACCGGCTCGGGGTCGAAACCCAGCGGGCCGCCTACCGCCGCAACCTGGGGCTCGAACCATGAGCGGCGAAGATTCCGCCGAGCCGGTCGAGCTCGATCGGCACTGGGCCGTCGTCGTGTGTGCCGGCCCCTCGCTCGATCGGCTGGCCGCTCCCGCCTGGAAGGCCATTGGCCAGGCCGGCGTCGTCGTGGGGGTGAACGGCGCGCTGGTCGCCGACGCCTGCACCTCGCATCGAGTACGGTTCGACTATGCCGCCGCGCTCGACGTCGCCACGACGCTGTCGAGCGACATTCCGGGCTTTCTCGAAGCTTGGGCTCGCACGCCGGCGTGGCGCGTCAGCGCTCACGGCACCGGGGCGGTTTGCGAATCGGCCGTGCGGCGCGTGGAAAGCTGGAGCGACGAGCCCGATGCCGGCTTTGCCGCCGGCTGCAGCATCACGGCGATGGTCGTCGGCAACTGGCTGTCGAACGCCTGGCCGACCGATGCCGAGTCGGTGCGCACGCTGCAGGCCATCGAAGCCACGAGCGGCAAATTCGCCCCGCCGCGCCGCTTCCGCCAGCTCGCCTACATCGGCTTGGACATGATCGCGGGGCAGGGGGGACACGCCCGGGGCGCCGGCCACCATCACAGTGGCTTTGCCGCCAGCCCCGATCGCTATGCCCAAATTGCCGACGGCTGGGCCCATTTCGCCGCCGCCGCCCGCGAGCGCAACATCCGCGCCGTCAATCTCACGCCCAACTCCGGCCTGGCCGCCATGGCGAGGATTGAACCGCCAGGCGATTGGGTACGGGCGTAATCAACGCGCTCGGTTGGACGGCTGGTTCGCGATTTTAGCCCGCTTGCATCGCCTCCGCATTGGCGGCCGATTGAAACTCGTACACTGCCTCGCTGCCCGGCTCGCCAGGCCGATCCGTCGTGACGCGGAGGACCACCCGGGCGCCTCCCGCTATGCGCTCGGCCAGGTAGATGCCGTTCCCCCGCTCGCCGTCGAGATGGTCGAGCAGCTTGAAGCCGGGCAGGTCGAAAAACCCGCGCGATTTTCCCCGACGAATGTTCCCGAATTGCCAAGGCGTGAGGATGCCGCGGCCGATCAACCAGCGGCCCAGATTGGTTACCGGCGTCGGATAAATGTGATCGGATTCAGGTCTCTCGTCGTACGCGCGCTTCATCTCGTCGAAGTCTGGCACAAGGCCGCTTTTGCCTAGCGTCTGCCAAGCCCATAGGGCTGTGCCCAAGTCGTCGGCCGTTTCGCCGGTTTCCTTCGGCTTCCGAAAAAATTGCTTCAGAGAAAACCACTCGCTTGCCGGAAATCCGGCCTTGGCTGTCCGCGGCGCGTCTGCATCGGCGGGCGATGGAAACTCCCGCAACACCTCGCTGGCCGACTGGCAGGGCCCGACCTGCGTGACGCGGAGAATGACAAAGCCGCCGTCGGCCAGTCGCTCGGCCAGATAGGTGCCCTCGCCGGGCGTGCCATCCAGATGATCCAGCAGTTTGTGTCCGGGCAGTTCGAAAAAGCCTTTCGACTTGCCCTGGCAAATCATCTCGAACTGCCAATGCGTAAGGACGCCGCGGCCGACAAGAAAGCGGCCCAGATTAGCCACCGGCGTGGGATAGATATGCTCGGCGTTCGGGGTGTCATAGAATGCGCGCACCACCTCGTCGCTTTGCGGCACGAGGCCGCTCGTGACCAGACTCTCCCAAATCCGCTCGAATCGAGCGGTGCCGAAGTCGCTATCGACCATCCCTCGATTGTAACCGGCTGGGGCGAAAATCGGTCGCCTCCGGTTGCTGCCGAGGTGCCTGAACAGGCCCGGCCAATGCCCAATTCGCAGCTTGACCGCCCCGCGGCGGGCAGCCTAAACTGTTGGGTTTGCAGCATCAACTGCGGCGAAATCGGCCTGTCCGGGCCCCGTTTCCTGCCCCCATTCTCGGGCGCGCGGAGCGGCGGCGCGGCCGCTCGCGCGCCGGGCCAAACGCGGCCCTCGCGGCGACACCATGTCGGCAAGAGCAAGGCAGCGAATTTTTCCGCCTTTTGGCCCCTAGGGCCTTGGAGCTTACGGCTTTGAGCGTCACGTGCGTCATCGGTTTGCAGTGGGGGGACGAGGCCAAGGGCAAGCTCGTCGACATCCTCACCGAGCGGCATGACGTCGTCGTGCGCTATCAAGGAGGCAGCAACGCCGGCCATACCGTGGTCCGCGACGGCCAAACCTACAAGCTCTCGCTCATCCCCAGCGGCATGCTCACGCCCGGCGTGCAGTGCGTCGTCACCGGCGGCGTGGTGCTCAATCCGGCCAGCATCCTGCAAGAGATCGACGGCCTCACGGCTCGCGGCGTGCCGGTGGGCAAGAATCTGATGCTCTCGGATCGGGCCCATGTGATTTTTCCCTGGCACATCGCCGAGGATCGGGCGCTCGACAAAAGTTGCTCCAGCGGTGAGAACATCGGCACCACGATGCGCGGCATCGGCCCCTGCTACTCGGACAAGGTCGCTCGCTCGTATGCGGTGCGGCTGGGGGACCTGTATCGCGACGATTTTCCGCAGCGGATCGCTCTCATCGCGGCGGCCAAAAACCGCTCGCTGGCCAGCCTGAACGGCAGCGCCGAAACCGTGATCGATCCGGCCGCCGTGGTTGCCGAGTATCAAGGCTATGCCGATCGGCTGAAACCCTACGTCGGCGATTCAACCGCCTATTTGCTCAACGCGGTCGAATCGGGCAAGCGCCTGTTGCTCGAAGGTGCGCAGGGCGCGCTGTTGGACATCGATCACGGCACGTTCCCCTTCGTCACCAGCAGCAACAGCTCGGGGGCGGGGGTGTCGAGCGGTTCCGGCATTGCCGGCCGCTGGATCACCAAGGTGATCGGCGTCATCAAGGCCTACTCGACCCGCGTCGGCGGCGGCCCCTGTCCGACCGAATTGAACAACGACCTCGGTCAGCACATCCGCGACCGGGGGAACGAATACGGCACCGTCACGCGGCGGCCCCGGCGGTGCGGTTGGTTTGACGCGGTGGCCGCCCGCTACACGGCTCGCTTGAGCGGGGTCGACACGCTGGCG